>DASYWB010000370.1:0-5983 GCA_035936495.1 Thermomicrobiales bacterium | reverse complement strand
GGAGACCGCGGTCGTCTTTTACATCCCGGCCGACGCTGCAGGCCCCGTCATCCTCCAGAGCGTCAGCAACCCGAACTTCCGAGTCCTCGTGCAGCAGGAGCGGCGGGGCTAGTAGTGCAGGGGCTTTCACTCTGTCGCGCTTGAACCACTGTAGACCGCGGCGTCCGATGTTTGGGTTCGGATGGCTCCACCCGGTGGGACCGCGACATCGGGAGATTAGGCGCGCGGGTAACGGGGCTTCGCAGCCTGGCCCGGTGGCGGGATGATGCCGCGGGCGATGGCGGTGTGGATGGCAGCCGTGCTGTTCGCGACGCCCAGCTTGTCGAGGATCCGGGCCCGGTAGTTCTCGATCGTCTTCGGGCTCAGGCCGAGCTGAACGGCGATCTCCTTGCTGGTCCCCCCGTCAGCTAGCAGGCGAAGGATCTCAAGCTCCCTCCCGCTGAGGCTCTCGGCGGGCAGCGAGGGCTTCCGGGTGGCCTTCGTGATCACCGCTTGCATGACGGAAGGGTGCAGCACCCGTTCTCCCGCGAAGACGCGCAAGATGCCGGACTGGAGCTCCTCAACCGCGCACTGCTTGACGAGGTAGCCGTCCGCGCCCGCCTCGAGCGCCCCAAGCACGTACTCGTCGTCGGCGTAGGTGGAGACCATCAGAACCCGCACATCCGGGAAATGCGCTTTCAGGATACTCGTCACCTCGAGACCGGTCATATCCGGGAGATTGATATCGATGACCACGACGTCGGGGCGCAGTCGCTCGCATGCCCGTGCCACGTCTCGACCCTCTCCTAACTCGCCAACGACGACGAGGTCGTCTCCCCGTGCGATCGCCATGCTCAGGCCGGAGCGCACGACCGGGTGATCGTCCACCAGAAGCACGCGCACGGTCTGCTTAGAGGTCCGGGCCACCACGGTTCGCGCCGTCATTCTTGCACGCCTTTCTGTTCAGGGAGTCGCGCTTGAATCGTCGTCCCCCGGCCTGGCGCCGACAGGATATCCAGCATGCCTCCGACCATCTCCGCTCGCTCCCGCATTCCATGGAGACCGTGTCGGTCCCGATCTTGACGTTTCGGTTCGCGGGCGGCGGGATCGAACCCCGTGCCATCGTCGCGCACCCTGATGCCGATCCCATCGTCTACAAATGACAGCTCAAGATCGACTCGCGTTGCCCGGGCGTACTTGAGCGCGTTGGTCATGGATTCCTGGGCAATCCGAAACGCGGCCAACTCTGTCTCCGTGTCGAGGCGCCGTTCCTCTCCCAGGATCTGCACCTCGACCTCGATGTTGGATGCCTCGCGAGCGCGGCGAGCAAGGCTGCGAATGGCGGGCGCCAGGCCGAGATCCGTGAGCAGCCGCGGCTGCAGGTAAAACGCCATGTCGTGGAGGTGCTCGGCGCAGTCGGTCAGCGTCTGCCGTATTGCGCCCAGCGTCTCGGCAACCTCTTCATCCCTCTTGCCCCGGGTCGTCGCCATGTCGATCCGCAAGATGGCCGCCGTCAGCGCGTGACCGGCGTCATCGTGCAAATCCCGGGCTAGGCGCTGTCGCTCCTTCTCGAGCGACCGGATCTCGCGGGCGCGGAGCCTGCGCACCTCTCGTCGCAGCCGGAGGATCTCTTGGCGCGCCAGAGAGTCGAACGTCGAAACATAAAAGGAGACGAGTTGCGCGAGGGTGTCGAGGTCGGCCTTCTCGAACGGCGCGTTACCCTCGCGCTCGGTCACATTGACGACGCCAACCGTGCCCTGTGGCAAGGCGATGGGATAGATGATGAAGGAGCTGGACTCATAGAGCCCGTAGGGCGCCGGTAACGACTCGCGCTCCGCCCGTCCGTTGATCAGCAACGGCACCCCATCCCGTGCGACCCGCGACGCCACGCCGGAGCCCAGCGCCGACCGGGCCGTCCCCGCGAAGTAGGGCGGGAGACCGACCGACTCCTCGACGACCAGGTTTCCTTCGCCGTCGGTCAGCATCAGCGAGCACCGGCGAGCGCAAAGGACGTGGGACACCAAATCGGCAAATCCGCTCGAACGTGGCATCGCATGAATCACGGCACCGCTCGCTTGCCGGTCCCGCCGGCGGGTCATCGCGGCTAGTGTGGGCTTCCCCATTGGTGCTCTCTCTCGCGTCGCGTCAACCATGCGATGCCACCCCGCGACACATCGCCCCGCCCAAGCGTAGTACTCGCGGGGGATGCCGGACTCTCTCGTATGCCATTGGTCCTTGGTTGGTCCTAGGACCATACTATAGCCAAGTGAAAGGTATGTCAACAGTGTTGATTTGTTGTCAATGTTGAGGTGTCGGTACGTTCGTACCTGTACGTACGCGGACCTTTGTCCCTCCGGCGTTAAGACGCGCTGCTTCGCGAGGAGCCGGGTCATGGCCCGTGTCTGCATCTTGTCGGCAGATCTGCCATTCCAAACTCGGGTTCGTCCTGGGGTCCAGCCGAGTCCGCCGGATGCCTGGAGAGGACATGCATTGTCTCCACCAGCGCCTCCCGATAGTGGAAATCACCCTATTGCTCGCCCGTAAAACCGCCCGTGACCAGGTCCCACGGGTTGGATAGCATAGGAACATGTCTGGCGAGACGCCGCGATGGTGGGGACCATGCTCTTCGCCGCACGTCCGTACCGTCTCTTCTGCAGTCTGAGAGGTCAAGGCCGATGTTGAAGCGCTCCTTCCCGTCACGATGGCTACAGCGTCAGTCCGCTCGCGCGTTGAGCATCCTCATCCTCGCCGTGGTCCTCACCTCGTCGTTAACCATCTCCAGCTTGGCTGCTGAGCACACGAGGATCATCACCATCGGTGAGACGAACAGCGAGGCGCAGAAGCAGGAGCTCCTGAATGTCTTTGGGGCCGACGACGGCGACAAGATCATCACGGTGACGTTTGCCGATACCGTCGAGGCGATGGACGGCATCTTCGACATGTCCAGTTTTCAGCCGGTGGCCTTCTCTTCAACGGCCCTTACCTGTCGCGACCTCGGGGAGGGGCTGGATGTCACGACGAACAACATCCAGCTCGTGACCCCCGGCCTCTACGCGATGGCGCTGGTCACCGCCGGCATCGGCGACGCCGAGCTGGTGGTCGCCGCGCCGGCCGCCATCTCCGGCGTCGAGGGCATGACGGCGTTGACCGGCGTCTTCCGCACCTGGGACCTGGCGCCCTGTGAAAGCGGTAATACCAGCCGCGCCCGGCAACGCCTCGCCCTCGAGGAGCTGACCCTGACCGTGCAGATCGGCACCGCGCTCAGCTATAGCGGTGTGCCGAATGGTGTCCAGCGCGCCACCGATGTGGTCCTGCAGACCCAGAAGACGATCGTCACGGACCAGTTGCAGGGCTCCAAGGCGATAAGCCGGGCCCTCGCGGCCACCGAGCGGGAGCTCGGGGTATCTGTCCCGGCGGCGCAGCGCGATCAACTGGTCACACTCCTGACCCGCCTGGCGGAACAGGACATTAACTGGAGCACGTTCGCGGCCGGCTGGACGATCGAGACCAACCCGGCGAATACCCGGATCACGATGCGCGGTGAGGGCATTGCCATCCGGCAAGCCCAGCAGACCGCGACGGCCATGGCCGCGAACCAGACCGCCACTGCCCAAGCCGAGCTGACCGCGACCGCCGAGGCAGATGCGGCCCAATTGACCGCGACCGCCGAGGCCGCGGCTGCCCTGACCGCGACGGCTGCCGCCCGCGCCACCGATGAGGCCGCGGCTGCCCTGACCGCCACCGCGGACGCTCGACCGACGGAGACCCCACGGCCGACAGAGACGCCGACCCCGGCTCCAACTGCGGCACCGTATGGCGTGACCGGAGAGATCGCCGGTTCTCCATCCGAGCTTCTGTCCGTCACATCGGCGGGGAGTGCCGAGCCCGTTCAGTACCCCATTGCCGCTCGGGTGTCGGCCACGCTCGACGGACAGCCGGCCCAAGTCAGGGATCTCCGCCGGGGAGACCACGTCGAGCTCACCCTCGACGGCACTACCAAGGAGGTCCTGTCGGTCATGGCCAGTCGCCCGAGCGTGGGCATGTGGGAACGTCTGGCCGGTCTCTGGTGGCTTATCACTGCCGGGCTCCTGTTGCCGACCGCCGTCTGGGCCCGTCGTGCCCGCGCCGAGGAGCCATTCATTGTCCGTGAGCTGCGCGGCTGATCGTTGGAGGGGAGAGAGTTATGCATGCAGTCTCAGGAAGCCGGACGCCGAACTTGTCGGGAGGGCCGACGGTTCCCGCTGAGCGGATGCTCCGGCGTGATCGCGACATCCGGTTCGAGCGAGGTAGTCCGGTCTACGCGACCGACGGCCGAGTTGGCGTCGTGCGCCAGGTCGTCATCGACGAGAACGCGCTGGAAGTCGTCGCGCTGGTGATCGAGCTCGAGTCGACCGGA
Organism: Thermomicrobiales bacterium; assembly: GCA_035936495.1. GTDB lineage: Bacteria > Chloroflexota > Chloroflexia > Thermomicrobiales > UBA6265 > DASYWB01. The sequence goes on along the minus strand of DASYWB010000370.1, from coordinate 1,608 downwards.
CAGCGTGTCTTCATTTCCCCGGACCTCGTGGACAAGACCGGTGGCAGCGCCGTCTTCTTGGCCATCACGCGCCAGCACTTCCAAGAGCTGGTGGCGCAGTCACCGGCCTATCGACGGGATCGACTGGGGAAGGTCAACCTCAAGGCGGCGCTGCGCAAGCGTCTTGATGCGCGCAGCGGTCGTCCCCGGCGGGCCATCATCGAGGCCGGACGCGACTTCGTCGAGACGCCGTCGGTGGCACGGACGGCCGAACGGCTGGCGGCGGTACCCTCCGTCGCGGAAGGCGCCGCCTAACTTTGGATGACTTCTCGCGCGGCTGGTCCGGCTATGCGACCTCCCGGCTGCCCGCGCCGAGCAGGACGACCGGCAGGCCTACAGGGATGCTCACGGTCTTACTACCTGAACGGGCGGCGGGCGGGCACCTGTCTCTCGCGGAGCACGGTGCAACCCCCAACAGCCAGTGCCAAGGCGCGCGGGGGGAGAACCCCTGGCAACGCATCGGGGTTTTTCCTCACGCCGCGACCGTCCGATCCGGTGATGCTGTCAATGGACGGATGCGACGTCATCGGTCGGATCGTGTTCTGAGGTTTACGGTTCCTCCGCTCGTCCGGGCGATCCGGCACGGGCCAATGAAGAAGGAGTGCTGGTGGTCACCGAGGGATTGTTGCGCCGTCCTGGCGTGCGGCAACTGGATCGAGAGACGCGTCCGGTAGAGCCGGCGGAGGTGGCGGTCACCGGGCCGACCGTAGCCACCCCGCGCGCGGCCCGCGCGCCCGGCTCGGTCGCCGAAACCGGGCTCGACCTTTCCCAGATCGCCGATCTCGCGCTAAAGATCGTCTACTTCAACGATCACATCAGTGCCGGTGCGATCAGCGACCAGATGTGCCTACGGTATGGAAACATCGTCGAACCCGCCCTCATGCTCCTCCGGCGGGAGCACCTCGTCGAGGCGACCCCTAGCAACGCGGCGAGCGAGCTGGGCTACCAGTACGCCATCACGGACAAAGGTCTCGCTCGGGTCCACCAGGTCCTGGAGCGTTCGACTTACGCCGGCCCCGCGCCGGTCACCCTCGACCACTACACCGCCGTTGCCAAGCAACAGGCCATCGGTGCCAACCGTGTCGCGCCGGGGCAGGTGCGTGAGGCCATGGCAGATCTCGTGCTCGAAGAGCGAGTAGTCCACGCCATTGGCCGGGCCGTCAATACCGGTCGCTCCCTCTTTCTGTTCGGCCCTCCGGGCAACGGCAAGACGGTGCTGGCGGAGCACACCATCCCACTCCTCGGCGGTCACGTCCTCATCCCGCACGCGATCACCGTCGACGGCCAGATCATCAAGGTCTTCGACCTGCACAACCATGAGCCGCTCCCGAGCGCCGCTGGCTGGCCGGAATACGATCGGCGATTTGTCCTGTGCCGGCGTCCGGCGATCATCGTCGGAGGCGAGCTGACGCTGGATGCCCTTGATCTGGTCTACGACAGCAGCTCGAAGATCTACCAGGCTCCGCTCCAGGTCAAGGCCAACGGCGGCATGTTCCTGATCGACGACTTCGGCCGCCAACTGGTGCAGCCGCGTCAGCTCCTCAACCGCTGGATCGTCCCACTCGAGAA
>DASYWB010000369.1:0-10163 GCA_035936495.1 Thermomicrobiales bacterium | reverse complement strand
AGGTCGTGAAGGCGCTCGATCTCCTCGTCGCTGGCCATGCCCGGCATCCGGCCGTCCATCGCATGGGCCATCCAGGCCATCGGCGGCTCGGCGCCCGTCTGCGAGAGATCCCACGCTTGGAGCCAGCCCTGCATCATCCCGGTCTGCGCCTGCTGGGTGGTGAGGATGTCGAGCGCCAGGGTGCGAATCGCGGGATCTTCGTTACGCTCGAACATGATCAACCCCATCTCCACCGCCTGGCCGTGGTGGGTAATCATGTCGCGTAGGAAGCCGGCCACGGCGGAATCATCAGATGGCGCGTCCTCTTTTGTCACCCAATGCGTGATAGCCGCCGTGAACGCGACAAGCACGATAACGGCGATCCAAAGGCCTAGCCGGAACCACGCGGCGACCGGTCCCATCTAGGTCAGTGTCCCCGTGTTGCCTCCCGAGCAGCTCGCTCCAAATTCCGGCGTCGTCTCAGGATTGTTGCGATATTCGCGAATGAATGCGTCCAACCCCGGATCATCGGCGGACTCAAGTATGAGCTGGTGGTTCCATGACGAAGCCACCACTGGCGCGGGGAGGTCAGGAAATGGGCTCACCAGGATGTAATCCATCTCCTCGGCGAGCTCACGCAACTCCGCGACTTGCGCCTCGGGTAGATCGGGCTGGTAGGTGATCCAAACCGCCCCGTGCTCCAGCGAATGGACCACGTTCTCCGGTGGAACCGGTGCGGCGTAGTACCCACAATTCTGCCAGACCGGATTGTGCACGCCACCGACTGGAGGAGTCTCCGTCCACGTCAGCTCACCGGTCTCATGCTGGCCTCCCGCGTAGTCGAAGGTCTGCACGCCCTCAAGCACCTGATCGCCCTGGTACTCCTGATACCGGTTGTAGGCGAAGATGCCGAGCACGGCAACCAACAACACCGCCAGCGCTCCCAGGCCAAGGCGCGTCAAAAGACGCTCACGCTTTTGCCGCTCGGATCGGTGCAGGCGTTCGTGGCGCCGCTGTTGCACGATTTCGGCGCGCCGCTCGGCCCGTCGTGGGCGAGGGGTCGCGGTGGTTTTCTGCTCTGCGGCTTGCTGGCTCTCTGATCGGCGTTGCGCTTCACTCATGCCTGTCGATCTCTCCACACGCCGGCTCGCGATCTGCACGCGAACGGCATTATCTCAACGAAGGTCGTTCGATAATACCATCCGCCCCACCCCTCACTGGCCGCGCAGGAGCGAACTTGGGCAGCCTGACACGATCGAATGAGCAAGTAACACTCAAGCGATTCGCTCCCTTAACCAGGCCGGGACCTCCACGATCGGCAGCCGTTCCTGCTCGGTGGTATCACGGTCGCGCACTGTCACGGCCTGATCTTCGAGCGTGTCGTAATCGACCGTGAAGCAGAAGGGCGTGCCGATCTCGTCCTGTCGCCGGTATCGCTTCCCGATGTTGGCGCTCTCGTCATAGTCGATCAGGGCACCGGTCTCGTGCTCCAACCTCGCGAAGAGGTCCTGGGCGACATCCGCCAGCTCCGGCTTCTTCACCAACGGCAACACCGCCGCCTTGTATGGGGCGACACGCGGGTGGAGCCGCAGCAAGATGCGCGTGTCGGGCTTGCCGTTGACGTCGACCGTCTCTTCCTCGGCATAGGCGTCGAGCAACAGCACGAGCAGCGTGCGATCGACTCCGAAGGTCGGCTCAATGACGTGCGGCAGGAACCGGTTCCCCGTGGGCTGGTCGAAGTAGGTCAAGTCCTCGCCACTCATCTCCTGGTGGCGCCACAGATCGAAGTCGGTGCGGTTCGCTAGCCCGTAGAGCTCTTTCCACCCCATTGGCTCTGGGAACTGGTATTCGAAGTCAATGGTCCGGCTGGAGTAGTGGGACAGCTCCTCGGCCTCATGTTCGCGGACACGGAGATGCTCCTCACGAAGGCCGATAAGCCGGTTCCACTCCCACATCTGCTCGATCCACCGCTCAAAGCTCTGGGCCCCGTCCTCCGGACGGACGAAGTATTCGATCTCCATCTGCTCGAACTCGATGTCCCGGAAGATGAAGTTCCCCGGTGTGATCTCATTTCGGAACGCCTTGCCGATCTGCCCAACTCCAAACGGCAGTTTTTGACGCGACGTGGCCAGAATATTCTTGTATTGCACGAAGATCGCCTGGGCCGTCTCCGGCCGCAGGTAGACCGTCACCCCGGTCTCCTCGACCGGTCCGATGGTCGTCCGGAACATCATGTTGAACTGGCGCGCTTCGGTCAGGGTCCGGTTGCCGCACTTGGGACACGGCAGATTGGCTTGCTCGAGGATCGCGGTGAGTTCGGCCGGGGCCTTGCCATCGACGTGCTGTCCAAGCTTCTCCTCGATCAAGTGGTCGGCGCGGAAGCGGCTCTTGCATGTCTTGCAGTCGACCAGCGGGTCGTTGAAGTTGGCAACGTGGCCCGACGCTTCCCAGACGCGCGGATGCATCAGGATGCCGGCGTCCAGTCCCACGATGTCACGCCGGCGCTGCACAAACGTGCGCCACCACAGGTGTTTGACGTTGTTCTTGAGCTCGACCCCGAGCGGGCCGTAGTCCCACGTATTGGCCAGCCCGCCATAGATGTCCGAGCCGGGAAAGACAAACCCACGCCGCTTGGAGAGCGCGACGATCTTGTCCATGGTTGCTTGGCGGCTCGGAGCGGTCGTGGCCATCGGGCTGTCCTTCGTGCTGGGCGGGATCAAACCACCGCGGGCTCGTCGTCGGTGCTTCCTTCAGCCACGCCGGTGAGCGCGGACTCCAACGTTCTCGCACCGTTGACTTGCCGGTACATCTGCGTCGTCGAGATGCTGACATGGCCAAGCATCCGCTGCACCTCGTGCAGGTCGGCACCGCCGCTGAGCGCGTGCGCCGCGCAGGAGTGGCGCAACGTGTGTGGCGTCACCTTCTCGATGTTCGCCCGCGCGGCATAGGCTTTCAAGATGAGCCAAAACCCCTGACGGGTGAGGCGCCTCCCGCGGTGGTTGACGAAGAGCGCCGGCTCATCCTCCCTCGCCATCCGACCGCGGCCCTCGTCCAGGTAGCGCTGGACCGCGGTCGCCGCTCGGTCCGTGAGGGTGGCTTGACGTTCCGGTTTTGTCCTTCCCGCCCGGATGGCGAGCTTGCCGCCGGGCAGGAGATCCTCCAGGTTCAACGCTACGAGCTCGCTGACGCGCAGGCCGGTGGCGTAAAGCGTCTCCAGCATCGCCCGGTCGCGGAGAGCGTCAGGCCGTGGCGGTCTCGAGCCATCGGCTGCCACGGTCGGTTGCTCAATGAGCCGCAATACCTCTTCGCGGGTGATCGCGTGGGGAGCGTACTTCTCGACTTTTGGCGAAACCATCGTCGCTGTGGGGTCGGCCCGCGTCTCTCCGCTCGCGTGGATGGCGGTACAGAACGACTTGATCGCCGCGGTCTTGCGCGCAATCGTGGACGCCCTGTAATCCCGGCCACGGAGGTGTAGGAGGTAGGTCCTCAAGTGCGCGTCGGTCAGCTCGTTCCACGCGCCAGCCGGCGCGAGATGGTCTTCCTCCGGAGGGTTGTTCAGATACTTGACGAACTGGCTCAGGTCATTGCGGTAGGCTGAGATGGTATGGCGCGAGAACCCCCGTTCTTCGCTCAACGCCTCCAAGAATTGATCGATCCGCTGTAGCATCTCTAGTCCTCCCCCTCTGTCACTTCTCACGCGGTGGCTGGTCGGCGCGCCCGTCACCGCTAGGCGGCGACCGAGAGATCGAGCACCGATTCGAGCGGCGTGAATTCCATGTCGAAGGCCTTCGCGACTGCCTCGTAGGTGATCCGGCCTTCGAGGACGTTGACGCCTTTCGCGAGGCTCGGATCCCGCCGGACCGCCGATGCCAATCCGTGATCCGCTAGCTCCAGCGCGTACGGCAGTGTGACGTTCGCCAGCGCCAAGGTGCTGGTTCGCGGGACCGCGCCGGGCATGTTGGTCACACAGTAGTGGATGACGCCGTCAACGGTATAGACGGGGTCACTATGCGAGGTCGGCTTGGCGGTCGCAATGCAGCCACCTTGATCGATGGCCACATCGACCACCACCGCCCCTGGCCGCATCGTTGCGATCATCGCTTCCGTCACCAACTTCGGCGCTTTCGCCCCGGTGATCAGCACGCCGCCAATCAACAGGTCCGCGCGCGCCACCAGCGAGGCGATGGCTTGCCGATTGGAGGCGACGGTATGGATTCGCCCGTGCAGGACGTGGTCGAGATACCGTAGGCGTTCGACGTTGCTGTCCACGATCGTCACGTTAGCGCCCATGCCCAGCGCCATTTCGGCAGCGTTCGTGCCGACGATACCACCGCCGATGATGACCACGTTGGCGCCCGGCACGCCCGGTACACCGCCAAGCAACATGCCTTCGCCGCCTTGCGTGCGTTCCAGCCAATGAGCGCCCACTTGGATGCTCATCCGGCCGGCCACCTCGCTCATCGGTGTCAGCAGCGGCAAGACGTCCGTCGGGAGCTGCACGGTCTCGTAGGCGACGGCGGCTGCACGATTCCGTTGGAGCGCGCGGGTCAGTGGCTCGTTGGCGGCGAGATGCAAGTAGGTGAAGAGGATCTGCCCGGGCCTGAGGAGATCGTATTCCGACTCCAGCGGCTCCTTCACCTTGACGATCAGCTCGGCCCTGGCAAAGACATCCTCGTGGGTATCGGCTAGCGCCGCCCCCCCGGCGACGTACTCCTGGTCACTAAATCCACTACCGGCCCCCGCGCCCCGCTCAACCAGCACCTCGTGCCCATGAGCGACGAACTCTTGGACCCCGGCCGGAGTGGTCGACACGCGGTTCTCCAGGTTCTTGATCTCCTTCGGCACGCCGACGATCATCCTCTTGATCCTCTCCATCCCTGCTTCGCGACTCCTCGGCCCCGAGGCACGACATCGCTCGTCGCGTGAGGCCGCAACGCCCACCGCACGATCGAAGCGGCGCGAGTCTAACATAACGGACACGACCCCGGGGCCGCTACCATATGCATGGGTTAGGCTGTACCCCAAGCGTACGTACATTGTCAAGTCGCTGCACCCCCCTATTGAGGATGGACCGCCGGATCGCGCGGAACCGGCCACTCCATCACCTGGCGTGGTACCGTCGCGACATCTGGCTACATGCTGGGACGGAGACGGACGACCGGCGCCGCGTGGAAGAACGCCTCGTCTCGGTCCCCGCAGGTCGCCACACAACCATAGGAGGCGTACAGTTCAAGCGATGGAGTTGCGCGGCGGGCCGCGCACGGCTACCATTTCAGGCTGGGCCGATACCCGGACGTGCTCCCGCGCTGCTCTCTCCACCGGCCCATCTTGCTTCAGCAATCGGCTCTGCCATTAGTGATGGTAGGACCGCCTCGTGCCAGGACATTTCGTGAACGGCCTCTACATCATCCCTATCCTCGCGTTCCTCATCATCGTGCATGAGATCGGCCACTTCGTTACCGCCCGCATGGTTGGCGTTCGCGTCGAGGAGTTCGGCATCGGCATCCCGCCGCGTGTCAAGGGGTGGACGCGCAATGGTGTGATTTGGTCGATCAACGCGATTCCCTTCGGTGGCTTCGTCCGCGTCAAGGGTGAAGACGGCGCCGACATGGAGCCCGGCTCCATGAACACCAAATCACCGGGCCAGCGGGCCTTCTTCCTCGCCGCCGGCTCCTTCATGAACCTAGTCACCGCCGTCGTGCTGATGGTGGTCTTGATCGGTGTTCAGGGCATCCCCACCGAGAACGTCTACATCGCTGAGGTGACTCCAAATTCTCCCGCCGAAACAGCAGGATGGAGGCAGGGGGACCGTATCGTTGCCGTTGAGGGCACCGAGATCGAGGGCGTCGAAGAGCTGATCGCGAAGACCCGGGACTTGGCAGGTGACGAGATGGACGTCACCATTGAGCGCGACGGGCAGCTCCTCGACACCACGGTGTCGCCGCGCGAAGATCCCCCGCGAGGAGAGGGTGCGACGGGCGTTCTGCTCCGGCCCGTTGCGGCGGCCGATATTGTCATTGAAGGTATCGAGCCGGGTTCGATAGCTGAGACCGCCGGCATCACCGCCGGTGATCGCATTGTCGCGATCAATGGCAAGGAGATCAGTGACGCCTTCTTGGCGGTCGACGCACTCGAAGCGGCGCAAGGTAGCCAAGCAACACTCATCGTTGACGGCGCCGGTGAGCCACGGGAGGTTCAACTCGACCTCCCCGTCGTCGGCATCGCCATCGACAAGGTCCTGGCCGGGACACCGGCCGGTCTCGCGGGCTGGGTACCTGGCGACCGTCTCGTCGCCATCGATGGGCAACCGCTAACGAGCCTAGCTGTGCTCAACGACACCATTGAGAGCAATCAAGGCGAGACGATCCCGGCGACGATCGTCCGCGACGGTGAAACGATAGAGACGCCCCTTCGCGCCCCTGAGCTCGATACTGATGAACGCCCGTTGGAGGCTCTCGGCGTCGATGTGTCGCTGCCGAGCCTGACCGGTGCCATCGGCATCGACGAGAAGATCGAGCCTCGCTATGAAGACGTTCCAGTGGCACAGGTGCTTCCCCGTGGTTTCGAGGAAGCCTGGGATACCACCGTGGCCATGGTCAACGGTATTCGCGATCTCTTCACGGGACGGGCTCCGTTGGATCAGATCGCTGGCCCAGTCGGTATGGGCCAGATCACCAGCGAAGCGATAGAGGCGAGCCCGCTTCCGGTCTGGGTGGTCCTCACTCAGCTCTCAATCGTCCTCTCGCTCAACCTAGCCGTCTTGAATCTGCTGCCCCTCCCGGCGCTCGATGGAGGCCGTCTGGTCTTCGTCTTGATTGAGATCCTCCGCGGTGGACGCAAGATCGCGCCGGAAAAGGAGGGTATCGTTCACTTCGTCGGGCTCGTCTTGCTCCTCGGCGTAATGTTCGTCGTCGCCTTCGGCGACGTCACACGGATCATTGAGGGACGCTCCTTTATTCCCTAATTTCGGCCGTAGCCAGCCAAGGGGTCTACGAGGGACCTGCTAAACTTGGGTGGTGTACCACCTCGTTCGCTAAGCCTATTCTCAATACATCAGCCGTTCGGAGGCTTCAATGTCCCTCGTTGCACCACGCCGCAAGACTCGAGTCCTCAACGTCGGGGACGTGGGGATTGGTGGCGACAACCCGATCCGTGTTCAGTCCATGGCTACCGCCGATACCCGCGACCCCAAGGCCACGCTGCGCCAGATCGCCGAGCTTACGGAGGCAGGTTGCGAGATCGTCCGCATCGCCGTCCCTGATCGCAGAGCTGCCGCTGCCCTGCCGGAAATCGTCCCCCACGCCCCCGTGCCGCTGATCGCGGACATCCACTTCGAGCACACCCTGGCACTGAAGGCTCTCGATGCCGGAATCCACGGCCTCCGCTTGAACCCTGGGAACATCCGCAAGCCGGAGGACGTTCGTGAAGTCGTCCGTGAGGCGAAAGATCGACAGACGCCGATCCGGATCGGCGTCAACTTCGGTTCCGTCGCACCGATGCCCGCGGAATTCGTCGATGAGATGGCGGCCCTGAGCGCGACCCAGCTCGAGCTGCGCGCCGAGTGGCTGGTCCGTTCCGCGCTTGGCCACATCCAGATCCTCGAGGACCTCGACTTCGGCCTGATCAAGGTCAGCCTCAAGGCGTTCGAGGTGCCTGTGCTCGTCGAGGCGTATCGTCGCTTCTCCCGTCTCGATAACGACTACCCGCTCCACCTTGGCGTCACGGAGGCAGGCACCCCACGGGCGGGCAGCGTCCGTTCGGCGGTGGGAATCGGCACCTTGCTGGCGCTGGGCATCGGTGACACGATTCGTGTTTCCCTGACCACCGATCCGGTTGAAGAGGTCTTCGTCGGCTACGAGATCCTGAAGAGCCTCGAGCTCCGCCAGAAAGGCGCGACGATGATCGCCTGCCCGACCTGCGGGCGGGTGGAAGTCGATCTCTTCAAACTCGCGAACCAAGTCGACGACTTCTTAGCGAAAGTTGATGAGCCGATCCGCGTCGCCGTCATGGGCTGCGTCGTCAATGGTCCGGGCGAGTCCCGCGACGCCGACGTTGGCCTCGCGGCGGGGAACCAAAAGGGTGTCATCTTCCGGAAGGGCAAGATCGTCCGCACCGTTGCCGAGACCGAAATGCTGGAGGCCCTCAAAGACGAGATCAATCAGGTCATCGAAGAGCGCCGCAACGGCATCTTCCCCGAGGAAGAGCACGATACTCGCTACAAGCCCACCCTCACGCTGACCGCTGTCTCCTAATCTTACGCTTCCGCCCGGCATTTGTGATCGGAAGGGGCTCAGGGCCGGGGGATTGACGCGTCTGTTGCCTGCCCAGATGCCCGGATAGCCGCCCTGATGCTGCACTCGATAAGCCGGCTCAACCCGGCTCAACCCGGGGCGACTGGATTCTAAGCAATCACCTGGATTCCCTATTCAGAGGCCGTATGGAAAGGGTCTGCGCCTCCAAGTGTGGATAGTTCCAGGCCGCGTCACACGAGACGAACCGCCTCGCCACCCGGTCCCTCATGGCCCTCACCCGTGCAAAGGATCACAATCTTGCTCGCCCTCCGTTATACTTGGGGGAGTGCGTTGGAGTCATAAAGGACCGCCATGATGCAAATCCGACATGCCAAACGGGGGTTCCGCCGGACACCTTTGCCGGCATGGCGTTGGCCGCTGGTCTTGCTGCTGCTCATGGTCGCGTTACCGATTACCCCGGCTACGATCGTTCGTGCTCAGCCGGCGACGCCCTCCCTCTCGTGTGAGCCGCTCGCCGTCACCTCTGACGTCGCAACGCCCTCCGCGTCCTCTGCCGGCGCACGGTCCACCCCGCCTCCCGCGGTCGAGGGAGAGCCAATACCTGTCACCATCGGCTATGTCCCAATCTCGATCTATGCGCCGCTCTTCGTCGCGGAGGAGAAGGGCTATTACGCTCAGCACGGTCTCGATGTGACGCTCCAGGCGTTCGCGGGCGGTACCGATCCCATTGCCCTGACTGGTAGCGGCGAACTGGACTTTGCCTCGGTGGGCGCGGCCCCGGCCTTCTGGAATGCGGTCGCGCTTGGGCTCCCGATCGAAATTGTCGCGCCGGCTCACGCCGAGGCCTCACCCGTCGCGACGCCGCTCATGATCTCGAAGGAGGATTGCCTGTCTGGCGCGATCACGAGCGTCGAAGACCTCCGCGGGAAGTCCGTCGCGATCAACGCCCGTGGCGCCACAGAGTACTGGCTCGCTCAAGCGCTGGCGGTCGGGGGGCTTACCCTCGATGATATCGACCTCCAGACCATTCCCTTTCCCGAAGCCGTCGCGGCCCTCGAAGGAGGCGCCATCGACGCCTCGATGATGGGCGAGCCCCTGGCCACCTTGGCCGAACAGCAAGGTGTGGCCGTCCGCCTGCTCGCCGATTTTCCGGTGCAAGACATTCAGCCGACGGCGATCATCGGCAATAGCGATTTTCTAGACGAGCATCCCGACGCGGGGACCGCGTTCGTCACCGCCTACCTGCAAGCGGTGCGAGACTTGACCGGATCAGGTTTCCGCGAACCGGAGAATCTCGCCATTATCGAGCGGTACACGAGCGTGCCGGCTGAACTATTGGCGAGCTCCGTGCCACCCGTATACTTTCCCAACGGCGAAATCAACGAGGAGAGTCTCTCTCGCCTGCAGGACTTCTTCCGTGATCGGGGCCAGCTCGAGTACGACGATGACATCGACCCGGCGACCGTGATCAACTCCAATTATGTCGAGGCGGCTTTGGCCGCAATCGGCAGGTACGAATCGTGATCCGGTTCAACCGCCCGCCCGCGAACACGACCTGGAACCCTGTCTCCACGTTCACTGGTTCCCTGGCACATCGTGCGTTCTTCGCCCGGCTGGCATCAGGGAGGCCGCCCATGGGGGCCAGGTCCCGCTCACGATGTCTTGCCGCGATTCGGCCGTCAGAAGATCGTCTGAGGAACCGAACGTAATGGCACACGCGCGCTCGCTTGCAACCGCCGTCACCGGACACTCACCGCGCTGGGCTCGCAACGTGCCCGCTCGTGACGAATCGGGAGCGCGGGTGGAGATGCATGGCGTCGGGCAGAGGTTCAAGACGGACGCCGGCTCGCTAGACGTGTTGGAAAACGTCGATTTGGACATCGATCCGGGCGAGTTCCGGGTCATCGTCGGACCATCGGGGTGCGGTAAGAC
>DASYWB010000368.1:0-1940 GCA_035936495.1 Thermomicrobiales bacterium | reverse complement strand
GTCCCCGCTCTGGCCGCTGTGATGCTCAGGTCGCTGCCGGGAACCTGCAGGGCCGCCGCCCAGGTGCCGTGCCCGGGACGTCCTTCGGCACTGAGAGGAACGTCGCCCTGTACCTGATACGATCCGGACCGATCACCGCTGTAGGTGAAGCCAAGGGTCGTAGTCTGTACGGGCTCCGTGGGGCTCCGATCGCTGCAGCCGGCAACAGGAATCCAGATGGCGAGGATCAGAAGCAGAGCGGTACGGAAGCGAAGTCGCATCTCCCTCTGTGGGTTGGAATCTGACCGGGGAGACCCCGTACGGGGTCTCCCCAGTAGAGGATCAGCTGTACCGGCAGGCGTAATCGGGATCGTCCGTATCCGGATTGCAACCGGCACTGAGACCGAAAACCGACGCGATGTCATTGCCCATGGCGGGTCCGATCAACGTCAGCTCGCGAAAGCTGCCGAAGCGCTCCAGCGTAGGCTTCTCGTACACGGTTTCTGCCGTGTGAGACTTCTCGTACATGGTCCCTCCTGGTGAGACGTGAGTCCGGATGGCGTGCCCGGTAGAGGGGACCGCCATCCAAGGATGCTAGAACTACACTGGGCCTGGAGCCTGCTAGCGCTGGCCGAACATTCCGGCGATGGCGAGGACCTCGCGCAGGCCGAGAGGCTCGTCGAAGGCTTCGGTGACCGCCTCGAGGGGCTCATCCGTCACCTCGGCCGCGTTAATGCCGGCGTGCACGACGTTGGCCTCACCCTCATAGACCGGCCGCAGAGCGGCAACGTCGGTGTTGTCGAAGGGGATCCACCCCTCCTCCGCCGGCGATGCAGCCAGGCGGCGGACCATCGACGCGTGGCGCGCCTCGACCGAGTGGATGCGCAGCGCGGCGGTGAGGATGACCGGGCTGCCCAGCAGCTTCGGTGCCTGTCCCTTGTAGGCGCGCACCCCCGTGTCCTCGAAGCCCTGCGCCAGCGTGACGAAGGTCCCGAAGTTGGTAAACACGTCCGGGAACATGCCCCCGGCGGTGAAGTCGAACGCTGGCCTGCGCGCGGCCTGCGCGCCGAGCACAGCCATGAGGAATGCGACGTGCGCGTTCTCGTGCCTGCTGATCGTCTCGAAGACGTCCCGCAGATCCGGCGGGATCAGCCCCTCGGCGGCCAGGCCCCTGTTGTAGAACTCGGCCTCGAGGTACTCCAGCACCAGCGCGAAGTTGAGGACGTTGATGACCTGGTCGGGCAGAGCGGTCTGGGCGAAGGCGCGCTTCGTCATCGCGGCCAGCGCCACAGGCACCGAGGCGAGCGCCAGTCCCGCCCCCCACGCGCCCATGCTCCCGAAGGCGTCGCGCCGCGAAACAACCTTCTCGAGGACCTCGGGATTCTCGAGCGCGTCGAGAATGATTTTCCTCTCATCCATGATAGTGTGCTCCTTTACGCAGGGATAGGTGCCGTGGGCGAGGGCGGCACATAGCTGGGCGTGGGCAGGCCGCTCACGTCGAGAACGTGCGGGTCGGTGATGTCGCCCACGATGAAGGGGTTCGCCAGCGGCAGCACCATGGAGGGCACGCGTACCACGTCGAGTCCCTGCTCGTTGACCACGCCAAGCTCGCCGAACTCGTCCACGTCGGCGGCGAAAAAGCCCGTATTCGGGCGGATCAGATCGCGGATCGCCGCCGCATGCCGCGCCTCCACCGAGACGATCTTGCCAGCCACCGTGAGCAGCGTCGCCCCGAGCGCGTCGTTGCTGAAGAGCTGGGCCGCGCCGTTGTAGGCGGAGACCCCCAGGTCCTCAAAGGTTCGAGCGATCGTCAGCAGCACTTCGGTGTCGGTGAAGGCGTCCTCCGGGAAGGTGAACTCCAGGTTGGGGAGCGGGGTGCCGCCCAGCGCGGAGATCGCGGCGTTGAGGAAGTCGCGGTGGACGACCTCGTGCGAGCGCAGGTCCCGGAAGACCTCCTGCCC
>DASYWB010000367.1:0-2311 GCA_035936495.1 Thermomicrobiales bacterium | reverse complement strand
TGGCGCTCCACGGGGCAATGCCCCTGGTGATCGGCTTCGCCCTGGCGGCGGCGGCGATCCTGCCTCGGCTTGAGTACCACACGCGTACCAACCTGGCCAACGGCTACACGGGCGCCCTGGCTTGGGCGGCCGTCCTTGGCGGTTGGGATGGGCCGGCGACGATCCGACACCTCCTCGGCGCCTCCCTCAACTACGTCGGAGGCGCGACGCTGGCCCTGGCCTGCGCCGCGCTCCTGCTCGCCGGCGGCCGTCATGCCACCCCCTACTTCGCCGTCCTCGCGGTCGGTGCGGTCGTTCTGGCTCAGAGGGAGACGACCTGGCTGCACCAGCTACCCTTCGTCCTCCTCCCTCGTTTCGAGGAGTTGCACCGGCATTGGCCGGAGCGCGTCATGGTCATCTTCTACCTCGGGCCGGCGATGTTAGCGGGGGCCGCGGTACACGCCGTCACGCGGCGGAGACGGCCCGCGCTCCTCGTGGGCGCCGCCTTCCTCGCCGTGCTGGTAGTCCTAGCCGTGGCAGCAAGCATCCAACGGGCCATCCCGCACGCGCTGCTGGCCGGCTTCGTCGCCCTCGCCCTGCTCACCGTCGCGTACTTGTCGGGCGGGGCGCTGCGGCGGCTCGTGCCTCTGCTCCTCGTCCTGACTATCTTCGTCGACTTGCTCGTGGTGGGTCGCTTCAACATCCAGCACGGTCCCTTCGGCGGCTTCCACAAGGTCGATCTAGGTACCTACTACGCCCCAAGCGGGGCCGCTGACTTCCTCCGCTCGCGGGCCGAGGACGGAGAGCTCGCCCGCTTTTTCGGCTACGACCCGGGCATCCACCCCGGCAATGCCACCCCGCAGCTTTATCGCTTCTTCTTCGCCGACCCGCGGACGGCCGCGCTTCTCCTCAACAACCGCGCCACCGCCCTCCAGCTCGAGGACATTCAGGGGTATAACCCGGTCCAGCCGCAACGCTACGTCGAGGTGATGCGAGCACTCAACGGGTTCGCTCAGGAATACCACGAGGCGAACGTCTATCCCAGCGGCCTCGGCTCGCCGCTGCTCAACCTGCTCAACGCGCGCTATCTTGTCGTTCCCGCCGCGATCCCGGCGGACCGGACCGATCTCCGGGAGCTGATCAGGACCTACTCCACCGTCTATGAGGACGAGGACGTCCAGGTCCTTGAGAACCGGGCAGCACTACCCCGCGCGTGGCTCGTCCACGAGGCTCGCCTGGTCGCCCGCGGCGAGGCGTTACCCCTCCTCGCCTCCGGTGCAGTCGACCCGCGGCGGGTCGCCTTAGTGGAAGAGATGCCCTCGCTGGACCTCGCCCCGCCGGATGCTGCCGGCGCCGATGAGGCCATCGTCACGCTCTACGAGGCCGACCATCTGCGTATCACGGTCCGCACGGATACTCCAGCGCTGCTCGTCCTGAGCGAAACGGCCGACCCCGCGTGGCGGGCCCAGGTCGACGGCGAGCCCGTCCCGGTCCTGACTGCCAACCACATCCTGCGCGCGGTCCCTGTCCCGGCCGGCGAGCACACGATCGAGCTGCGTTACGAGTCGCCCGCGCTGTGGTGGGGAACGGTCGTGTCGCTCGTGGCGTACACGGGGCTGACCGGGGTCTGGAGCGTCGCCGGATGGAGGGCTTGGCACGCCGTCCGCCATCGGCGCCGCTGTCAATGATCAGCACTCCCGGTAGCGGCCCGGCTGTTGCATCAGCCAATCAAACCGGGGGCTCAATCCGATGACGCGACCAGTCAGGGCGGCTCCTCCAAATCGGCCGTACCGTCGAACATGTTGCCCAGTCAACGACTTGGTCCTCGTGCGACCGAGGGCCGGGCGAGAGACGAATGTGCTGCCAGCGTCGCCCGTGTACCCGCTCCACCATGATTTCGCCGCGGCCGTCCCCTCTCGGAGCTTGCCAGAGTGCCACCTCGCTCGCCATAGCGATCCAGGTCATCACTCCCAACCCCGTTCTCCGTTGTTGACCCTGAACTGACACCGACGTGATTGCTCCCAATCGGGAAGTCAAGCATGGCCTTCCGGTTCGGTTCGGTCCAGACCCTGTCAGCACCGAGATACACGAGGGAGTCCTGGACCGTCATGCCACGGTTGCGCAGGACGGCCTCGCCGTAAGGCGGGTGTTGCCTGGACGGCAGCCGGGAGTGAGCCCAAGGCTCAGCAAGCGGTCCCGTCGGTGAGCGTGAATAGGCCTCGGCATCGAGAATGCTGACCTTGACGCTCTGTTCACATTCGCGGTAGCGTTGCCCTCATGGTGCCACAGCCCCGACAAGTCCCGCCGCCTTCTGACCCGCCACCTTCTGAGG
>DASYWB010000366.1:0-6151 GCA_035936495.1 Thermomicrobiales bacterium | reverse complement strand
CGAAGGTCGCCACAAAGCCACTGAGCACCCCGTTCGTCAGCCAGTCATCGCGGCGCGCTTCAGCGCGGCTTCGCAGCCCGTGGGGCAGGTGAATCGCCATCGCTCGCTCCTTTCATCCGCGCCGGGGCCGTGGCACTCGGTCCGGTCTATCGCACCGTTGCGAGCGTCGCCCATGAGAGTTAGCCACTCGTTGCGCTTAGGATGTCACTGACTACGAGTATGCTCTTTCAGATGCGACGCGGTCAACTACTGACGCTAGTCGCCACGCTCAGGTAAACGAACGAACGCATCCGCCGGTTTCACATCTCTGTCGCGTCTGCCACGGCAAGCAACATGGCCGTCGGTCTCCAGGCGCTGGCGCCGTATCCGGTGTGGCTCTCCCTCGCCGATGGCCTTCGAGCTAGGCACGAGCGATACAATCCGATTTCCCGGGCTTGCCGCAATAGACCTACTCCCCCGGCGTTCCCCCGCCATCGATCGAGAGCACCTCCGGGCGGTTGACACCCGGAATCGGGTCCGGGTGGATTGACCGCGGGCGGCGCCGGCGGGATTTGTCTCCAATGAGCCGTCGCGCCGCGTTAGCCAGCCTCGCCAGCGGGGAGGCCGGCGACACCACCATCTCCGCGTAATCCGTCGCGGAGGCGATGGGCCCCACATCCTGCCCGAGCTGTTGCTCCAGATCGCCTCGGTGCCGCATCACCCAGAGGTAGACGTCCGCCTCGGTATGGTGCGGTAGGCGGTCCAGCACGCCCCGCTCACGGGCAACCCGGACGATAGGCATGTAGATGTAGTCATACCAGTCGCCGACCGCCTCCTGAATCGATGCCGGTCGGTGCCAGATCGAGGAGAGCCACTCCTGGTGCCCCTGGATGTCTTCCCACATCTCATCGTACCGCCCGAGCGCGGTGGGCCGGATATCGTGGTCGGGCCGCAGCTTGTCCAGATCGGTCCGCCGTAGGAATTCGGCGTACTCGGCTTGCAGCAGGAGCTCGGTGGGACGCATCGAGGCGTGCAATGGTACCCGGACATGCCCTTCGATCACCTCGGCGTCGATGAAGTCAACGCCCTTCTGCCGCGCCACCGAGACGCGGTGGTTGCCGTCCTTCACGAAGTAGACGTCGCCGACTTTGTAGAGTTGGATCGGCGGCAACGTCACGTCCTGATAGTAGGCGCGATCGACGTTCTTCCAGCGTCCCGCGGTATGGCGCTGCCGGGGCAGGAACGCGCGGTCGAAATCCTTGAACCGATCCATGCTGCCGACGATCTGGTTGATCGGCACGGTCTGCAGCCCGCGGTAGCTCTCCCGCTCCGGGGAAAGGCGCCGCCGCATCTCGTGATAGGGGATCAGGTCATTCGGCCGCCGTCCAACGACCGAGACAATCTCGTGGAGGAAAGCCCTCTGCCTGGCCCGATCGAAATCGTGTCGGACCTGCTCTTCGTTCACTATCGGGGCTCCATCGACGTGGCCTGAACCGGCTCCACCTCGCGATCGCGGGATGCGGCTGCGACCGGCAGGGCCGCATCCGTGATGGCCACGACTTCGAGATCGAGCGTCTGGTAGGGAAAGACGTTGATCACGGACGTATCTTCGAAATCCACCCGCGCCGAACGCGAGCGATCGTAGAGGTGGACGTGACCATGCAGGTGATAGACGGGCCGGAACCAGCGCAAGAACCGCCGGATGGCGAGAAAACCGCGATGCGCGGGATCCTCGGGCTGGTCGTTGAGGTGCAGGGGAGGGGCATGCGTCACCAAGACATCGAGCGCGCGGCCGTGGCGCCAGCGATTCCACAGCAAGCGCGGTGCCATCCGCAGGATCATCCAGGTCATCTCGACCTCGGTGTACTGCTCCGGCTCATGCTCGTTGTACTTCGGCGATCCTGGCAGCCCCGCGAGGATCAAGCCCGTCGATGGGTCCTGGAGCACCTTGCCGCAGAGGTCGATGCAGCCGAGCGGCCGATATCGCTTGCCCCAGTCGCCACCGCGAGTCAGCTCCTCGGCATGGTTACCGAGCACGAAATAGACCGGCTTCCCGAGCGCATCGGCCAGGAACTCGAGGTAGCGCGCGGGGAGATCACCACACGAGAGGACCATCTGGACATCGGGCATGCGCTGACGGATAGTCTCGCTGTAGATGCGCTCATCGATCTGGTCGGAGACGGCAAGGACGTGAACGGGCATAGATCACCGGATAGGGATAGACCACCAGCTTGGCGGATCAAACATCATGGGCCAAGAGTACGGCCGGGCACTCCCACCAGACAAGGCGACCTTTTCTTTAGAATATCTCGAGAATACCGCGGTTCGATCACTACCTACCTTCGGCCATAGGAGCGACACATGCGATTAACGGACAAGGTTGTGCTCATCACGGGTGGCGGATCGGGCATCGGCCGGGCCACCGCCGAGCTCTCCGCGGCCGAAGGGGCGCGGGTCGCCGTCGCTGACCGCGATGTTACCGGCGCGCGGGAGACGGTCGCGCGGATTGCGAAGGACGGCGGCGAGGCCGAAGCGATCCAAGCCGACGTGATCGACGGCGCGGCGGTCCGGGCGATGGTTGAGCAAGCCATCGCCGCCTTCAGCCGGGTTGACGTGCTGGTCAACAACGCTGGACGCTCCGAGGGCAACGACATCCTAACCATTGACGAGGCGACCTGGGACGATACGGTCGCGGTGAACTTGAAGAGCGTCTATCTCTGCTCGAAAGCCGTCTTGCCCAGCATGCTGGAGCGCGGGAGCGGCTCAATCGTCAACATCTCGTCCGTTAACGGCCTAACCGGCCTCGGCGAAGAGCCTTACGCCGCGGCCAAGGCTGGGATGATCAACCTCACCCAGAACATGGCGGTCGCCTATGGCCCACGCGGTGTCCGGGCCAACGTCATCGCCCCTGGGACGGTGCGGACGCCGATTTGGAACGCGCGCCTCTCGAAGAACCCGAACGTTATGGATACGCTCAAAGCATGGTATCCACTCGGCCGCGTCGGTCTGCCCGAGGACATTGCCAGGGCCGTCCTCTTTCTCGCCTCTGACGAGGCGGCCTGGATCACCGGCGCGGTCCTCCCGGTCGACGGCGGACTCATGGCTGGCCGCTACCGCATGGCGCAAGACCTCGGAGCGGAATAAGGGGAGATCTGCTCGCACGGCCCGTGAACGCCGGCGAAAGTCTCGCTCCTGAGTTCAGATAGACGGCAACAACGCCCTACGATGACCGCGCGGTCAAAGGCCAGCGCACGATCACCCGCTGGTTCGACTGCTCAACCACGACCAGTTCTCCGCCCTCGCCCAACTCTTCGAGCGTCCTCGCCAGCGGCTCCAACGGACCCACGGGAAAGGACATGATCGGAGATTGTGGCGAATCGGGCCGATGCTCGATGGAGTACAGGGCGGTGCGAGATGAAGGCTGACGCGGGACCATCAGTGGCGGGACACTCATGATTTCCTCCTTGAGGGTCGCTCTCCGTGCATCGATAGCATCAGACTAACGGGCCGGAGCCGTGCGGACATCAGTCAAATTACCTATTTCTCCTCATGGAGACTACGTATTAGCCATCCCCGCCCCGAGCAGGCTGGCCGGCCGACGTGCTCTCAAATAGCGCCGTCACATGATTCATCCGCGATATCGGACTCGGCGGATCAATCGCGGATGTCGAACGCGCTGACCACGGCGCGCTGGAGGCCAGGGTGCTGACCTAGGAGGTCGTCGATGCACATCCGGAGTGACGCCGCGAGCTGGATAAACTCCAACGGCGTCAATGAGAGGGTCACAAAATCCAAGCGAAGATCGATGAGATCGTCTTCCGATAGAGTGTCCTTAGGACGACGCGGCGCCCGAGCCCTCACCTCAAGACCGGTCTCCGGCCAGACCATGTCAAGCAGATCCACCCTAGGGTTGTGTTCACGCCCCTCTCCACCCTCATCTATCGCCATCGAGCGCGCTCCTTTCGAGATAAGCCGGTAGGGCCTCGCTTATGTCCATTCTCCCAGACGTAAGCCAGCTTACCGCGCCGTTCCTCCCCGCTTGCTACGCTCGTTCCTAGTACCACCGTCGCGTGCCCATCGCGACCGATACCTCCGCCGGCCCGATGGCCCCGATGATGGGCATTGTCCCTTCCGAAGCCACCCAAGCCCTCATCGAGGTCAAGGCAACCGCGCCGATCTACGTCACGGAAGGATGCTTCGGTTGCGATGTTGCCCGCGACTTGGCCAAGCAGATCGCCGCCTTGGACGTACCTGGGCTTCAGGTGACGCTCACGGACCTCGGCCACCCCGAGGCCGAGTGCCCGCCCGAGATTTTCGCTGTGCCAACCTATCTGCTTGATGGCGCCGTGGTCAGTCTGGGCAATCCGGAGGAGAGCTCGCTATTGACCCAACTCGGCGTCCCGACCACTTCGGTTGGAACGTGATGATGCGCGGCCGCGATCAAGGAGGATCACGTGATGGCTAGTCGCCCGATGACGCAAATCCAGCGCAAGCTGACCGATCTGTCCCGCCAGGGCAGCGGGCCGAGGCGCGCCGGCCACCAGATGATCTGGCCCGATCAGGAGAGCCAGATTGCCGCGAAACTGGGACATCTTTCCGAGACCCAGGTCTTCGCATCACTCCCTCCGGCCGAGAAGATATGGCTTGCCGAGAGCACCACGATGGTGACCTGCGAGCGGGGTCGGGTGTTCTACACGCCCGATGAGCCGAGCGAGGTGATCTTCATCGTCAAACATGGCCGCGTTGACCTCTACCGGCTCGGCCTCGATGGGCGCAAGCTCATCGTCGCCAGCCTGGGTGACCATACGATCTTCGGCGAGATGGGCTTGATCGGGCAGCGTATGTACGGCTGTTTCGCCGAGGCGGCGACCGACTGCCTGCTCTGCGTCCTCAACCGCGCCGACTTGAGCCGTCTCATCCGGCGCAATCCCGAAGTCGGCCTAGCCCTGCTTAGTGAGGTGAGTGACCGGCTCCAGCAGCGCGAGGCGGATCTGAAGCCCTCGCCTTCCGCGCCCTACCCGTCCGCTTGGCGGCATTGCTGCTCCGCGAGGCCGACCCCTTCGGCACGATCGATGGGTACACGCATCAGGACTTGGCCGAACGACTCGGGACCTACCGGGAAACCGTTAGCCATGTCCTCGGCCGGTTCCGGAATGAACGCCTTATCGGCGTCGAACCCCGTCGCATCCGGATCACCAACCCGGACGGCCTTCAGGCGCGGGCCTATCCGCTCCAGATCATGGTCTGGCACGAGGTCGTCAATGACGAGTTGGCGGGCCAGCCGACGCTGGTCACCTTCTGCCCGCTCTGCAACACCGCCATCGCCTTTGACCGCCGCATCGAGCCGGACGGCACGGTCTACGACTTCGGCACGACCGGGAATCTGCGCCTAAGTGACCTGGTGATGCGGGACCGGCAGACCGAATCCTGGTGGCAACAGCTTTCCGGCGAGGCGATCGTCAGTGCATTGACCGGCAACGCGCTGACGCCCGTCCCGGCCCAGATCCTTGGCTGGCACGCGTTCAAGGACGCCTATCCTGATGGCGACGGCCTCAGCCGCGAGACCGGCTTCGACCGGCCCTACGGAGAAAACCCGTACCCGGGCTATGACGACATCAATAGCTCGCCCTTCCTCTTCGACGGCGAGACGGCCGGTCGCCTGCCCGCGATGAAGCGCGTCGTCGGCTTGACCGTCGGAGGTAACACCGTTGCCTATCCGTTCTCCGCGCTGGCCGAGAGCGGTGCCATCAACGACGAGGTCGGGGGTCAACCGGTCGCCATCTTCCACGCCGGGGGTGCCCGCTCCGCGCTCGATAGCAGCGACATCGCATCCGCCCGTGACATGGGTCAGGCCGGCGTCTTTCTCCGCGAAGTCGACGGGCAGACATTGACCTTTGCCGCGGCGGACAGCCAGTTCACCGACGCCGAGACCGGCTTACTCTGGGACATCACTGGCCGGGCGCTCGACGGTCCATTGGGGGCACAACGCTGACTCCGCTCCCCCACACCGTCGTCTTCTGGTTCGCCTGGGGTGCCTACCAGCCCGGCACCCGGGTCTGGTCGCTGGAGGAGGACGCGGCACCGCCCCGGTGGCAGACCTCACCGGGGCGGTGCCGCGTCAGACGAGCGTGCGATTGCGTCTCTTTACTCGCCAACCTCAATGACGCTGTAC
>DASYWB010000365.1:0-3478 GCA_035936495.1 Thermomicrobiales bacterium | reverse complement strand
GTATCGATCCAGACGGGACGACGAGACCGCCCGGTGGCTTCGCTTGCGACGGAATAGGAACCGCTACGCTTCAACTGGAACCCGTCATTCTCGTCGGGTTGCACGCCAAGGGCGACGCCGACGAGGGGAACAATGACCTGGACGCTCACGTGGTCGAGCACCTGGGTGATGATCGGGGACCGGGCTCCCTTGACCGCGCCCTCTACCTGCCTGGTGGGTCGGTCGCGGGAGGGGGCGCTACTACCGACGACGCCATACACGAGCCCCTTAGGGCTAGCGATTGCCAGTCGTAGTCATAGGCCAAAAGGATCGATGGTCACTACTAACGGGCTGTGTGGATCCGTGACGGCCATTCCAGCGAAACGTTCCAATACACCTTGCGGCCCTATGGCCGCTTTGCTAGGATGCCGATCCGTCAAACTGAAGGGGCCGGTCAGGGCCACAGGGACGCCTGCGGCAACCCTCCCCACACACGCAAAGGAGCGTCAGGTGGTCTTGTCTGCCGATTCCGTATGCCTCTCCCGGGACCACCGCGACGCCCTCCATCACGCCAGCTACACTCTCCTCGACCAGTGCCTGCAAGACCTCGTCGAAGTTGAAGCCCATGGCGATCGGGTCACCGACGGCTTTCTCTACAGTTGCGGCTACCTGCCCCGAGCCCAGGCCTATCGCTACAATGTCAGGTTCCTCCAAGGGTTCGCACGCGCGATAGCAATAGCCGGCTGGAAACTCGACTACCTGATGGCGCTGGAGCTGAGTAGCGTGTCCGAGGGGCTCGCCACCCACGCGATCCTGCGCGAAGCCGAGTTGACCCTCTCCGACCAAGGCGTCGTGCCCGACTTCGAGGCGCTCTGGCACGCGCTCTTCGCCGGGACGAATATCCTCGCGTTGTTCGATCCGTCCCGCGACGGCATCGATGCCTTAGCGGCGGGCCGAGATCTGGGCCGGACATCCCTCACCTTCGATCACTGGTTCACGCCATTTAACGGGGCAATCAGCCACGTCCCGCTGACGATGCTGGTCGATCACGATGTCCTCCTCGAGGAAAATTGATCCGCGCCGGATGATCCGCGAAAAGCGCAGCTAGTGCGCCACCCTCCCCACCACGTCTCTGAGCACCGTCGCCGCCCGATCGATGTCTTCAGCCGTATTGTAGACGTGCGGCGAGAACCGCAGGAAGTGCTCGCGCGCCGCGCATCTGATGCCCGCGGCATCAAGCGCGCTCGCGGCCCGCTTCGCGTTCGGCGTCGGGAAGCAGACAATCGACGACACCGGGGATGGCAAGTCAAGCTGGCCAGCGAGGCGCGCCGAGAGGTCGAGCACGGCCGCGAGCGCCCCGTCTCGCTGCCAGCCGGCCAATAATTCCAATGATGCCTTCGCCCCCACCCACGCATGCCACCCTAGCGAGACATCGAACCGCGCCGCGTCCTGTGCCAGGGTCAGTGGTCCGCCGAACGACCGGCCATACCGCGGTGCACCCGCTCGCCAGCCCGCGAACCAGGGCGCCATCGTCTCCCACCGATCCTGCCGGACATACAAGAACCCGACCCCGCGGGGACAGAGGAGATGCTTGTACCCATGACAGATCAGATAGTCGATGCCGGCGAGGTGATCCGCGACCGGAACGAATGGGACCGCGTGCGTCGCGTCCACCAGCACCCGTCCACCCTTCTCCCGAGCCGCGCGGCAGATCTCGGCGAGTGAGGCGGTCTCGCCATCTTGCGAGCGCGTCAGGCTGAAGGCGACAAGCCGGGTTTCCGCCGTGATCGCGTCCGGCAGCCGCTCCAACGGCACTTCCCGCACCACCGCTCCTTTGGCTTGCTCAGCCACGAGAAACGGGAAGAGCACCGAGGTGAATTCCTCCGCCGGCACCAGGATCTCGTCCCCGGGCTCCAGCGACGCGGCAATCAGCCCGACGCCCACGGACACGGTCGGAATTAGCGCGATCGTCGCCGCCTCCGCGCCGATCAATGTCGCGAACAGCGCCCGGCAGTCCTCCCCAACGCGATCCCAATCCGCCATCCACTCGGCCCGGCCGGTCTGCCAGTCCCGGAGCGCCAGTTCCAGCGCCTCCACCGTCGGCCGCGGCGGCAGCCCATACGTCGCCGCGTCGAGGTAAACCGTCCCTGGGGCGGGGCTAAACAGCGCTTGAATCGCTTCCGATGTCACCGTGTCTCTCTCCAGTCATGTCGGTCGTGACCCACCCTTGGATGCCCTCATGGGCAACCGACACGGACTCGCGCTCGCGCACCTGCTCTTGCCGATCACCCGGTAGGTCCACGCTCAGCGGATGCTGATTGAGCCACAAGAATCTCATCGATCCTAATCCGTGCTTCGTTCACCGCTTCGTCGCCTTCGGCGAGAAGAAGCGGGGCCACCAGATCGTAGTGAACCCTTCCGCCTTCAGTTGCAGGGGCCTGCTCCAACTCCACATCCGCGAGATCTTAGGTGCCAGCGCAGCGCCTCGGTGACCAAAGCGCCTAGGGATGTCTGGCGGGAGCGGCTGTATGCCTCGGCTTCCTGCCATACCGCCGCATCAACATCAGTAACCGCGATATCCTTGGTTGCCATGGGAATCCTCCTCCCTTACACCTTTACCGTCGCTTCTATGATCACGATAACCATACAAAGCGGATGCAAGGCATCTCCGCCGCCCTCGTGGGGAGGGACCCGAACGGACGGCGCTTTGCCACGCTACTTCACCATCCCTTCGAGCTCACGGAGACTGGTGGTGACGTCGACCAACGCGTCATGGGGATGATCCTGCTCGACGACGTACCACTCGACGTTGCGCTCGGCGGCTTCAAGGATGGGTGCCCAGTGGAGCGTTCCTGCCCCAACGGGAAGGTCGGCTCGCTCCGGCTCAGGACCAAGATCCTTCATATGAAGAATGGGAATACGCGCCGCCTCGCGCTTGAGTAGCGCCAGAGGATCAACCCCGGCGTGCGCGGCCCAATAGACGTCGAGCTCCAAAGCGACCAGGGCCGGGTCGGTCTCGGAGGTCAGCACATCGTACATCGTCGCGCCGTCCGCCCCCGCCAGCGGTGCGAACTCAAACCCGTGATTGTGATAGGCGAACCGCAGGTCCGCCTCCCGGCAGCGTTCTCCCCACTCGTTGAACCTTGCGGCCAACCGGCGCACGGCATCGGCGTCAGCGCGGTGCTCCTCCCCAATGGAGGGGATCACGGCAAACCCCGCGCCCAGCGTATGGAGCTCGTCGATCGCCTCGTCGAGATCGGACGTGAAGCGATCGTAGGCTATGTGTGCTCCCATCGTCCGCATGCCGAGGTCGTCGAGGGTCTTTCGCAGCTGCCCGACCGGCACGTCGCCGTGGCCAGCGAACTCCACGGCCGTGTAGCCAGTGGCAGCCAGGGCCTGGAGCGTCCCGATGAAATCCCGCTTGGTGCGTTCCCGCACGGTATAGAGCTGTAAGGCGATCTGATCGGCTCGCATCGCGGTCGGCCTCCTCTTGGTACGT
>DASYWB010000364.1:0-2444 GCA_035936495.1 Thermomicrobiales bacterium | reverse complement strand
TCACGGTGAACTGACCCCCGTCCCCTTCGGCACGGCCGGAAGCGATCACCCCGCCCGTTGCGGGATCGACCAGCACGTAGTCGAGCGTCAGCGCTCCTGGTCCATTGACCGTGACCGGGACCTCAATCGGCTCGGCGAGGGGCACCGATGCCGGCGCCTGCGCGGTGAGCGTCATTTCCGGTGGCGATCCGAAGCGGAAATCCTCGGGGCTGAACGGATAATCTGGCGGCCGAAAGGCAGTCAGCTCCGCGAATTGCGCCGGGGGATCATAGCGGCTGAGTGAGAAGGGGCCATTGCTGATAACCAGCAAGTTGGTCTGATCGAACCAATCGAGGTCCGCTTGGTAACGCGCCGTCGCCTCTTCCGGACTGACGAGCGTGCGGCCTCCGATGTCGAACACACCCTCCGGCACTCGCGCTTCCTGGAGCAGCTGCCGCAACGTGCGTTGGACCAGCCGCGCGTCTTGGTCCGTGGTTAGATTTAGCCACGGCACGTTGAACCGGGCGGCGGCGGTATCCGTGTACGCTCCGGTGCGCGAGGTGAAGACGATGTCGTCCATGGCAGCCAGTAGCTCCCAGGGCGTGCCCGGGCTCGTAATGCTGGCGTATGAGGCGATGTAATTGGGCTCGAAGTACCAGTAATTGACATAAACTTCTAGCCGGTCGTCCTCCAAGAGCCGGAACCCCTTGAACGTGTCGAGATAGGGCCGCGAGGTGATGCCGATCGCCGTCTCGATCTGGATCTTCTGCTCGTCGTAGGCGAACTCGAACGTCTGCGCCAGCGGATAGATGATGTCGGCGATGGTGATCGGCTGGCCGTGGTGGAACCGCGACGCGAAATACTTGCTGTAGTCGAACGTGACCTTGCTCGTTGCCGTGATACCCGAGCCAACGGGGCTCCAGGCGTCGGCGCCGGCGTCCCACATGACGGCATCCTCGGGCACGGCTACAGTCGCCTCGGGACCGTTGTTTTCGACCTCATAGTCGGCCCGGAATGGCATGGGGAGGCCAGTGAACGGATGGTTGACGATAGGTGGATCCACCATGTTGCGGTAGATGTCGGCGCTGTAGACATCTCCATAGCCACCGATAGGGTTCCAGGTGGTGCGCTCAGTCCAGATCCAAAGGTGTCCAACACGCATCTGCGAGCCGCCTTCAATTGAGGCACTGCGCAACGAGAAGATCGACTTCGGACCACCAACGATGTCGACCGTCAGATTCTCGACTTCCTCGCGGACGGGGAAGGCCTGGAGCGCCGTCACGAGCCAGATCCGGACGGATTCATCGAGCGCGATCCCAAGCATCCGATTGAAGAGCTCGTCTCGCTCCTCCTTACTGGTGAATTCGCCCCGGAAGAGACGTTGACCCAGGGCATCGAGATCGTCTTGCTGGTATTGCCAGAACCCCGTCTCCTGCCAGCCGGGCATGTTCCCCAGCCAGGGAGCGGCAAAGCTGTTCAGGGCGGCATCGTCATACCGGGACGAGGATGATCGGCCCCAACCCTCGGTGTAGACGTGCCATTGGAAGGTGATCGGGTCGCTGGCGTAGACGGCGAGCGTCGCCGGACCGAATTGCTGGAGAATCGGCTGCACCGCGAAGCCGACATTCTCGAGCGCCACCCGGAACAGGTCGCCGATGGCACGGCGCTCATCCTCGACGCGGCTGATCAATTTGAGGGTAATCGGACGGCCGTTGAACGACCATTTCCCGTCGGCACCCGGCTGGGCACCAGCCGCCTGCATGTGCTCGCTAACTACCCGTCGCACGCTTTCCACGTCAGCATGGTAATTACGGGTCCGGATCGTCTCGAACACGGTCAGCTGATCGTAGTCAAGCGGTCCGATCGGGCTGAACATCGGGAGCGCTCGTCCCTGGAAGATGTCGTTCGCGATGAACTCGCGGTCGACCAGGTACTGCATCGCCTGGCGAATCTCGCGGATCGCGAACGGGTTCAGCTCACCCTCCGGCGCCGGGGCCGGATTGAGGATCAGCGACAGGGTTGAAGCGGGCGCTTCAATCAGCTCAATAGCCTCAAGAGCGCTCTCGGCAAGTTGCCGCGCCGCGTCGATCTTGAGCCCGAACAGGTAGAGATCCATCTCGCCGTTCTGGATCTGGAGCGGCGCCTGATCGACATTGAACGACGAGAAAATGAGGGAATCCAAAGCCGGCCCGACCGGGGCCGGCGTGCCCTGGATACCTGGCAGCGCGGATCGCGCCGCCGCTGGATGGGCCACCGGCGCGGCCGCCAGCGACGGCGACAGGCCCGCCCCGGCGGCGCGTTGAATAAATCGACGCCGGCTGAGACGGCCGTCGGCTACCTCGTCGAGCATGCGCTGTAGGTCGGCCATGACCTGGTCCTCCTGAAAGATCCGAACGCGTGACACCCAAGTGTACGGAAGAGCGAGGTCTACGTCCCCGCCCGGCGCCGGCCGAGCACGTAGACAC
>DASYWB010000363.1:0-6314 GCA_035936495.1 Thermomicrobiales bacterium | reverse complement strand
ATACCGGCCTGACCGTCGAAAGAGGACAACGCGTATGCCAGGCACCGTTCCAAGGTCCTTCCCCCGAGAGGCGGGGCGCACGACAGCGAAGGCGATCCTCGGCGCGTTCCTCATCGTCGTCTTCTCGTTACTCCCCGTCATTGCGGCCGCGCAAGGCGAGGACGAAGCCACTTTCGCTGGCGCCTATGCGGTATCGATTGGTGAGGAGGATGTCCCTCTGAGCCTGATCGGAGCGGCGACGTTGGAAGGCTCCTGGGTCGTTCGTTTCGATCAGGACGGCCGGTACACGATTGAGCGGCAGGATGTCGGAGAACTCGTCTCCGGTTCATTCGAAGTCCAAGACGACCGCGTGACCGTCACGGACGAAGCGGGACTGCTCTCTTGCGGCAATCCCCAGCCAGTCGGTGAGACAGATCCGATCGCGACCTACTCCTGGCAGAAGACCGGGGATCTCCTCCGGCTCGAGCCGGAGCACGAGGAATGCCATACGCGGCGGGTCCTCTTCGCCACACGCGCCCTCGTTCCCTTCGTGGTCTGTCAGACGGTCCCATTGGAGCTCTCGGATGAGGGAACGAACGCCGGAGATTCCGGCCCGGGGAGTGGTCTTGACTTACCGCGGGCAGCGCAAGAGGACGAAGGCACACCCGCTCCTAGCACCCCGGTATCCGGGGAAGAGGTCCCGCAAACGCGCGAGGAGATAGGGACGGCCGATGATCCAGAAGAGGCGATCATCGACCTCCTCGGTCAGTTGAACGCGTGCTGGGCGACGGGCGATCCCGCGCGCGTCTTGCCGCTCTTGAGCGAATCGTTTCTGGACAGCGCCACGGGGGGCGGGGTGTTGTCGCTGGAGGAGGTCGCCGCCGACTTCCGGCAGCTACAGACAACCCCCATTATTTGGGAGTTGGCGGGCGACATCGAGGTCGACGGCGACGAGGCCGAAGCGGTCGTCGCGGCCACGATCGGTGGAGAAGAACTGCTGCAGACATTCCGCTTCGTTCGTGAGGACGATGGCTGGCGCCTAGCCAACCTCGGAGAATAGGCGACACGGAGTGACGGGGTGAAAAGCGGCGAGCCATCAATGGCGCCGGCCACCGACGAAGAGCGCGAGGACGCCGCGGCTTGCGAAGCGGTGCCACCGAGTACCACAATCGGCACGGGCAGCTTCTTCGCCGTCGGCTGTGTGGTGGCCACCGTCGCGGTGATTCTGATCGGGATCCTCATCGCCATTATCATTCGATGATCCCGACGGCCTCACGATCGACCGGGGCCGGTATCTGAATGAAGCCTCGCGATGACGCGCCAAGCCGCTGCCAGTGGCTCCTACTCACTTGCCGCCTTCTGGGGCGATGGCTCCCGGGCCGGGCCGATCCAGACGGTTTGGATGTTGACGAACTCCCGGATGCCGAGGGAGGAGAGCTCGCGGCCATACCCGCTGCACTTGACGCCGCCGAAGGGTAATCGGGGGTCAGAGGCGGTCATCCCGTTGATGAAGACGTTGCCGGACTCAATCCGTGCCGCGAGCCCCTGGGCGCGCTCCGTGTCTCCCGTCCAGAGGTTGCCGCCGAGCCCGTAGCGGGTGTCGTTCGCGAGCGCGATGGCATGGTCGGCGTCGTCGGCCCGGGTCATCGCCGCCACGGGACCGAATGTCTCTTCCCGGAAGACCGTCATCTCCGGTGTGACGTCCGCCAGCACGACCGGAGCAAAGAAGAACCCGGCGCCCTCGAGGGGACCGCCCTCCAAGACCGGCCGCGCGCCCTGCTCGATGGCCTCCCGGACCTGGCGATTCAGGCTCTCGCGCTGCCCGGCGCTGACGAGCGGCCCGAGCTTCGTGTCGCGGTCCAGCGGATCTCCCACGCGGAGCTGACCCGCCAGCTCTGCGAACCGGCTCACGAACGCGTCATAGATGCCGTCGACGGCGATGAAGCGCTTCGCGGCAATGCAGCTCTGGCCGGTATTCTGGAAGCGGGCGCGGACCGCCGTCTCGGCTGCCGCATCGAGATCAGCGTCCTCGAGGACGATAAAGGGGTCGGAGCCGCCCAGTTCGAGCACAGTTGGTTTGATCGCGCGACCGGCGGCCGCCGCGACCGCCGAGCCGGCCGCCTCGCTGCCCGTCAGCGTGACGGCCGCGATCCGGGGATCGGCAACGAGCCGCTCGGCATCCACGCCGGAGATAAGGAGCGTCCGGAACGCTCCCGCGGGGAGACCGGCCGCGTGAATGACCCGCTCGATCTCCAAGGCACACCGACTGACGTGGGACGAATGCTTGAGGACCACCGTGTTCCCGGCCATCAGCGCCGGCGCCGCGAACCGGATCACCTGCCAGTAGGGGTAGTTCCAAGGCATCACCGCGAGCACGACGCCGAGCGGTCGAAATGCGACATAGCTCGTGCTGGCCGTCGTCTCGACCGCTTCAGGGCTCAAGAACGCCTCCGCGTTGTCCGCGTAGAAGCCGCAGTTCCAGGCGCATTTCTCGACTTCCGCCTCGGCCTCGGCGATGGGCTTGCCCATCTCGAGCGTCGCGGTCCGGGCGAGCTCGGCTTTCTCGGCCCGCAAACATTCGCCGATCCGGCGGACGATCGCGGCCCGCTCCGCGAACGCTACCTTGCTCCAATCTCGGAACGCGGCCCGCGCCCCGGCAACGGCGGCCTCGACTTCCCCCGGCGAGTGAGTCTCGAACGATTCCAGGACGTGTCCAGTGGTGGGATTGACCGATGTGATCGGCATGGGGCATCTCCTTGGCTCATGGGCAGGCGAACATAGGCCCTTAACTGTCGCCGAGTTGACTCGTTTCGACAATGTGAAAGGTGTGCCAGCGGCCATCTCACCATGGCGTGAGGAGGCCGCAAAGGCCGGTCAACGTCAAGCATGCCGCTGACGCGCTACACTTGAAGCGTGGTAACGCCAGAGCGCGTGCCGGCGGTCGTCAAACGGCTGGCGCAGCAACCGGGCGGGGCGGCTGAGCACGGAGAGCGGGCTCGCGGCATACGGGCCATGCTCGCTGCCGTATTCGGGCTTGGGGGTGGGTCTGGCCGTGGGGTTAGTGGCGATGGCCGCCGGCAGGGCGCAGTCGCTGCTCGACGGCCTGTCGAACGTCGTTGGCCTGGGCGGTATGGTGGCCGCGTCGCGCCCGCCTGACGGGGACCATCCGCACGAGCGCGGCGAGCGTGTCGCGTCGATGGCAATCGCGGGCTCGATGACGTGCGGCGTGGTCAAAATCGTGCAAGGCTCATGGCGCCGTCTTCCCGGGAGCGGCGAGCCGGAAGTCAGAGGCCTCGCGTTCGCGATGCTTGGGATGACGATGGCGATCAACGCTGCGGTCTCACGCCCAGGCGGCGAGCCGGCCGGTGGCTTGGAAGCGATCTGCTTGTGGCGGACGCCAAGCACAGCGGGACCGGCGTGCTGATGCCGGCTCGGGGCATCGCCTGCACGGCCTGAGGCATTCTCAGGGACGCGTCCCTGGTGCTGGCCGGTTTTGGAATAGACCCGCGGCGGTTGTTGCGCGCGATCGTGGGATCAGCGGGCATGGTGATGACTCATAAGATGCGGGCGGGATCCGAGGGCGGACGCCTTGGGCTTGAAGTCCATATCACCATGGACCCGGCGTTACAGGTGAAGCAGACGCATCTGGTTGCCACTGGAGTTGAGGAACGGGTCAGAGGGATAGCAGGCGCCGGCTCTCATATCATCGTCCATAGCGAGCCGGCCGAGCCACTCGGCACGCGCCCGAACCCATCATGTGGAGACGTGAGCGGCTAGCGGTAGAGATTTCAGTCACGCCCCCTGGGGACGCGCCGTAGCCAGGGCGCAATAACGGTCGCCGTCAGGGACCCGCGCTCGACGCGATCCCCACTGGGTCCCGACATCGACCGAGAAACGGAATTGGGTGACACGGGTGTCACGAATGGGGCGCGACAAGAGACGCGCCGAAAGGATTGAGGTTTGACCGATTCACAGGATCAGCGGGGGCCGAATCAGGACCCCAACTCGGTGCCGGATGGCGCGACACCAAGCCGCTCCAGCAAGCGCCGTCGCCGTCGCCGTGGTGCGCGTGAGCGCGCCGAAGCACAGAATCAGCAAGCGCAAGGCGGCCAACCAGCGGGTGCTCCTCCACCCCCCGAAGGGGCAAGGGCTGACCACCAGTCTCGACAGCCACAGGGCCGCCGGCCGCGTGAGGAGCCCGGGAGGACACTGGCGCGACGCTCCGGCCGTGGCCCTGGAGATGGCGGCCAACCCGGTGACGGACGGGCGAGGTCCGAAGGCGGGCGGCAGGACCATGAGGGGCGTGGCCGGCGGCCACCCCGGCCTCAAGGACCGAGGCGGCCGCAGCGGGATGAGGAGGCGCCCGGCCGTGTCGAGCTGACGCGACCCGCTCATGCGCCAAGCGGGCGCCACGAGGGCCAGGGTGGACGTGGGCGGGGGGGCCGGCCAGCGGGGCGGCCCGGTGGATCCGGCGCCGGCGACCGGTTACGCGTGATTCCGCTCGGCGGTGTCGGCGAGGTCGGCAAGAACATGACGTTGGTCGAGTACGGCAACGACATGGTCATGATGGACTGCGGTGGCAAGTTTCCCGAGGAGGAGCAGCGCGGCATCGACCTCATTATCCCCGACGTCTCGTATGTCGTTGAGCGCGCCTCGCACCTGCGTGCCATCGTCATCACTCACGGTCACGAAGACCACATCGGCGCCTTGCCGTACATCCTGCCTCAGCTCAAGGAGCATGCGCCAATCCCGATCTATGGCTCGCCGCTGGCGCTCGGTTTCATCGAGGGCAAGCTATTGGAGCACCGGTTGGATAAGCTCGTCGATCTGCGCCGCGTCGACCCTGGCCAGCAGGTCGAACTCGGCAGCCTTACCGCGGAATTCATCCACGTCACGCACTCGATTCCCGATACGAACGCGATCGCGATCCACTCGCCGGTCGGGACGATCGTCGACACCGCCGACTTCAAATTCGATCCCACGCCGGTCATGGGCGAGCCAACCGACGAACGCCGGCTGCGACGCCTCGGTGACCAAGGCGTGCTGGCGCTCTTCTCGGATACCGTCCGGGTTGAGGTCGATGGCAGTACACCGTCGGAGCAGGTTGTTCTCGAGACGATGGACGATGTCATTCGCCAGGCTAAGGGTCAGGTCATCATCGCGACGTTCGCGTCAAACATTAGCCGCATCGATATGGCCCTGAAAGCAGCGCAGAAGTACGGGCGGAAGGTTGCCGTCGCCGGCCGGAGCATGGAGCAGAACTCGCGGGTCGCGTTGCATCTCGGCTATCTCGATCCGCCACCTGGTCTCTTGATCTCCCTGGAGGAGGCGTTGAAGCTCCCGCGGGAAAAGCGCGTGTTGGTCATTACTGGCAGTCAGGGAGAGGCCGCCGCCGCGCTGGCGCGGATCGCGGCTGCCGAGCATCCCCGGATTCGCGTTACGACGGGTGATGTCGCGTTGCTGTCCGCGACGCCGATCCCTGGTAACGAGGAGACCGTGACCCGCACCATTGACAACCTGTTTCGCCGTGGTGCCCGCGTCATCTACAGCGGTCGGGATCGCGGTGTCCATGTCTCGGGTCACGCCGGACGCGAGGAGCTGAAGAAGATGATGCAGCTTCTTCGGCCGCGTTTCGTAATCCCGATCCACGGCGAATATCGCCACATGGTGCTCTACCGTGAGCTCGCGTTGGAGAACGGGATCAAGCCGGATCGGGTCTTCTTCCCTGAGATCGGCGGCGTTCTCGAATTCACCAAAGACACCGCCTCACATCAGGGGCGCGTCAAGGCCGGCTCGATTCTCGTTGACCGCTTAGGCGATCGCGGTAACGGCCAAGTGACACTCCGGACCCGGGAAAACATCGCGGATGATGGCGTGGTCGTGGTGACCATCGTGGTGGATCGGGAGTCCGGCGAGCTCATCGCGGGGCCAGATCTCGTCGCCAAAGGCTTGAAGCCCGAGCTCACGAATGGTGCCTTGAAGGATGCCGAGTTAGAGCTCCGGCGGACGCTCCAGCGCCGCTCCAAGGGAGAAGTCCAGCTTGGCCACCTCATCACTCGCTCCAAGGAAACGGTCGGCAAAGCCCTCTACCGCCGCTCCAAGAGCCGCCCGATGATCCTGCCCGTGGTGATGGAGCTATAGGCGACGAGGCGGGGAGACATCGTGGTAGGGGCACCCCTCGTGCCCCCAACCATGGATCCCCGGTTCCCCATCCCGATCACGGCACCCGCCTGGGTGCCGTGACGGTGCCGGAGGCGGCGCCAGCTACGAGCCCGATCCGGCTGGACACTGGGCACGGCTACACTCGTCCCTGCCCCCTGCCCCCTGCCCCCTGC
>DASYWB010000362.1:0-19941 GCA_035936495.1 Thermomicrobiales bacterium | reverse complement strand
CAGGTGGGGCTGTATGTCGGTTCTACCGTCATCAATACCGCCGACCTGGAGCGGGCGATCGGCTTCTGGACCGCCGCGTTGGGCTACGTGGTGCGCGACGCGGATGCGACATTCGCGGTACTAACCGACCCCGAGCGCCGCTGGTCAAACGTCTCCCTCCAGCGCTCGGAGGAGCCGAAGCGGGGTCGCAACCGCGTCCACCTCGACCTGTACACCTCGGACCGGGAAGGCGAGGTGGCGCGCCTGGCGGGGTTGGGGGCGACGCGCGTGCCCTGGGAGTACGAGGAGGGCCACGACCACATCGTGCTGGCCGACTTCGACGGCAACGAGTTCTGCGTCGTGCAGAGCGCGTTCGCACAGGATTAGTCTCTCCACCGGTGAGGTTCAAGGCATCAAGCTGGTGAGTCCGCCGGAGTTCTTGATGGCCCCTTCGGGAAGCCGGAGTGGCGCAGCCTCTATTTGAGCAATGAAGCCCCGAGATGGCGGGCTCAGCTTGCCCGCCCCCTGACACCTAACCGAGCAGCAGGATGCACGACGCCTCGCGGGACAACCCAAGCCGCCGTCAACTCTCACGCGAGTGAGACGCGCGAGAGTTCGCGAGCGGCAGGAGTGATCAGCGCCGCCAAAATGCCCACCAGGGGTCGCCGGCTGCGGCCGTGCCGGTAGCGGGAGGAGAGATGGTGTCGCGGTACTCGGTGTAGGGGAAGATCTCTCGGCGTTGCTCGCGCTCCCACTCGAAGGCGGCAACTCGCTCGGCGAGGTCCGCGGGGTCGGTCTCCGCCCAGCCCATGTCGTAGTCACCCCAGCGCTTCTCCAGCGTGATCACCGATTGGAGCACGTCGTTCTCACGCTCGTCTGCCGCTTCGAGCGCTAGGGAATAGGCACGCTGATCGCTCGCGATCTCCGATCGGAGATGATCCTGGACTTGCTGCCGCGTCTGGCCCCGGTATTCCGGATGCCATACGAACCGTTCGCGCTCTGTCTCGTCCATCGGTTCCTCCTGATTCGCGCTCTACGTTCCTTAAGAAGCGGGAGTAGCCTACCGCGCCTGGCCGCAAGCCGCGAAGAAGCGACCGATGGCGACGATCCCCGCATGCCGGCAAGGGTATCCGACCGGCCGCTCCGGCGTGGCCAGTCATTGGGTGGACAACACTCAGGGCGATAATGACACGACGAACAAGAGGTTATAGGATCGGCGAGAAGAGGAGCGCGCTCATGCAGTCTGTTGAACTCGTGGGTCCCCGGCGACTTCTATGCTGAACGCGATGAGGACACCCTGCACTCATATGGAATGCGGGTAGAGGATGTCGGCATCGTCCCTGGCGGCCGTCGCCGCGCAGGGTGCCCAACCCGCGCATCGCACGGAATAAGCCGGATGATGGAGTGGGCGGAAAGAGCCCGGCAGGGGCGAGGCGGGGCGGTTGGCAGCCGGTCGATGCACTGCACCGCTCCTACCGCCGGATAGCGCTCGTATGCGACATTGGATTATTTGCTCAACCACCATAAGCCGGCTTATCAGGTGCAGCGCCAGGGCTTCCCGTCGCGCAACGGCCGCCCCCTCGAACGCATGCACCCGGCGTCGGTATGAGAGGCCACGTTCGCTGTCCGGGGTCAAATAGGGTTACGCTTCGCCGCGCATAGTCGAGAGCATGGTGGTGCTGGCGATCCGCCGGCGGGAGAGCGTAACGACGTGACAGCAACCGCAACGGAACAGACCTTACCTCGCTGGGACATGACGGTCGTCTATCCCAGCTTGACATCGTCCGAGTTCGTCAAGGATTTCGAGGCGCTCCTCGGGGCATTTGACGATCTCAAAGCGCTCTTCAATGAGTGTGGCATCGAGCGCCGTGAGACCGTGCCGATGACAGCCGAGACCGTCTCCACGTTCGAATCCGTGGTGAACCAGTTCAATGCCGTCTTGACCGATCTGGAGACGATGCAGGCATATCTCTACGCGTTCATCGAAACCGACTCACGCGATGCGGTCGCCCAGGCTCGATTCAGCGAATTGCGCCAGCATCTCGTCACGCTCGACCAGCTCGAGACGCGGCTGACGGCTTGGATCGGCGGCCTCGACCTCGACGAGCTCGCGACGCGGTCAGCGTTGGCGCGAGAACACGCCTTCCCTCTGGCGATGATGTGGATCGACGCCGCCCACCAGATGACCCCGCCCGAGGAAGCGCTGGCCGCCGAGCTGTATCCTGCGGGCGCGGGTGCGTGGTCCAAGCTGCATGGCGATCTCACCTCGCAGATCGATGTCCGGCTTCAGGTCCGGCCAGGCGAGGATGAGCAGTCGCTGCCGATGAGCGCCGTCCGGAACCTCGCCTCGGATCCCGACCGCGATGTTCGCCGGCGCGCCTACGAAGCGGAGTTGGCTGCCTGGGAGGGCGCCGCGCTCCCACTGGCAGCGGCGTTGAATGGCGTCAAAGGTGAGGTCAACGTGCTGACCGAGCGGCGTGGCTGGCCTTCTCCCCTTGCCACCGCGCTCCACGCCAACCGGGTCGATCCGGCGACGTTGGACGCGATGATGGGCGCCGCCGAGGCCGCCTTCCCCGCCCTGCGGCGCTATCCACAGGCCAAAGCCCGGGCACTGGGTGTTCCCGCGCTGGCTTGGTACGACCTCTTTGCCCCCTTACCGGGCACCGAGGACGTGGAGCCGTCGTCTCCTCGCTGGGCCTGGCCGGCTGGGACCGCGTTTGTGATCGAGCATTTTGGAGCCTACTCGCCGCGCATGCGAAATCTCGCCGAACGAGCGCTGCGGGAGCATTGGATCGATGCTGAGCCGCGCCCCGGCAAGAGCGATGGCGGATTTTGCATTTCGCTCCGGGGCGACGAATCTCGAATCCTCGTCAATTACCATCCGTCGTATGGCGGGGTCAGCACCGTGGCGCACGAGCTTGGGCACGCCTATCACAACCTGAACGAAGCTGGGTTGACGCCGCTACAGCGCCAAACTCCCATGGTCCTGGCTGAGACGGCCAGCACGTTCTGCGAGACGGTCATCCGCGAGGCCGCGTTGCGCGAGGGGTCTGGGGCAGAACAGGTAGGCATCTTAGAGGGCTCACTTCAGGACGCCTTCCAGGTCATCGTCGATATCACCAGCCGCTTCCGCTTCGAGCAACGCGTCTTTGCGCGGCGCAAGAAGCGGGAGCTGTCGATCGAAGAGTTGTGCGATCTCATGCTGGAAACCCAACGCGAGACCTACGGTGATGGCCTCGACCAATCCGCGATGCATCCTTACATGTGGGCAGTGAAGGGGCATTATTACAGCCGCCGGTCCTTCTACAATTTTCCGTATATGTTTGGGTTGCTCTTTGGGCTCGGGCTTTACGCGCCCGCCAGCGAAGACCCCGAACGGTTCCGGGATGCCTACGATGATCTCCTCTCCTGGACCGGCCGGGATGACGCGGCGACGCTGGCAGCGCGATTCGGGATCGACACGCGATCGCAAGCGTTTTGGGAAGCAAGCCTCGCGCGGGTCGTCGGGGACGTCGAGCGGTTTGAACACATCGTCGAACGGCGCGGCGCGGATTCTTGATTTTCCTCGTTCACGCGGGAAGGTGGGTGGTACGCTTGGCGCGTGAATCAGCGAGATGAGCCGCAGCCGCACGTCGCCATCGTCCATCGTCATCCGCGCCCTGGGTCACCACGGCAAGCACCATTAGGCGACCATGAACCGTCCCCCCCGAGGCCCATTAGGCCGGAGTGAGCGCCGCATCCTACTGATTTTTGGGGCGGTGGTGCTCGCCACCGCCGCCATGGCCCTCGTCGCCCAAGTCTTGCTCGGTCCATCGGACGACGAATCTGTCGAGATGCCGGTGGCGACCGCAACCGTTGCCGCCCGTGCGTCACCGTCGGCGATGGCGACGCCGGATGTAGCTCTGGCAACGCCGCTTCCACCGCCAGCGAGGTGTGAGGATGCCTGTCTCGTGCGGCTCGCCGATACGCCGCCCATGCGCGACGCCCTCACGCGACTCGGGGTCACGCCGAACTACGTGCATGCCGGGCAGATCTGGGCCGCGTTGCCAGCGCCGGCTGTTGACGATCTGCGGGCGACAGGGGGAGAGGTGAGCGTTGTCACCGAGGGTGACGAAACGTTGCCGCTCTACATGTTGCGCGCGCCGGACGAGATGGACCCGGCCGCTGCCGAAGCAGCTGCGCGGCAGGTTGGTGAGGTGGTGGACCGGGCAGGCAGGCAGTTCTTGGTGCGTGCCGGGGAGTTGCCCTCTCCGGCGCGCGAGGTCGTCTCCCAAGGGATGCTGATCGAGAAGTTCCCACCGGGCCGGACCGCACGTCCACTGGATGATGAACGCCGTCTGCAATTGCCGCCGCTGGACGACTTGAGTGCTCTCGTCGAAGAGGTGTCCGCGGAAGAATTGGAAGCGACGATCCGTGATCTGCAAGGCATGAGCTCGACTGACGGTACCGGCATCGGCACTCGCCAATACACCACCATTGGCAACGTGATGGCGGGTGAATATCTCTACCAGCGATTCGCCGCCTATGGACTCAACGTCTGGTTCGAGGACTTCGTCACCGACGACGGGTTGCTCGCTTTGAACGTGGTCGCCGAGGTGCCGGGCGATGACCCGACCGAGACGTACCTCGTGCTTGCTCATTACGATTCGTTGAACGACCTCTCAGGGCCGGACCAGAGTGAGGCGCCCGGCGCGGACGACAACGCCAGCGGCGTCGCCGGCATGCTAGAGATCGCTCGCATCTTGAGCGAACGGCGTCTCTCCCATCCCGTGCGGTTTCTCGCGACGAATGTCGAGGAGGTTGGTCTCCAGGGCGTCAAGGCATTCGCGCGGCGGGTGTCGGAAGACGGTACGACGATTGCCGGAGCCTATAACCTGGACGCCATAGGGTCCGCTGCACACGGCACGCAACTGGTCCTGAATGGTGACGCGGGGTCGGCCTGGCTGCAGGAGATCCTCGTTGACATCAACGAGCGCTATGGGTTGGGACAGGCGCTCCTGGTTCGTCAGAACCCGGTGATCGTCGCCGACGATAATTTCTTACGCGATGGTGGTGTCCCGACCATCCTCGTGGCCCGGGAGTTGTTCGGCTGGTCCAGTCTCCTTCACACGCCGGACGACACGCTGGCCACCGTCGATCTAGCCAATGTCCGCGGCGCGACTCAGCTCGTGCTGCTGGGTGTGGCAACGCTGGTCCAGGATCTCTAAGCGTCCGTGCCGGCTGGTGAGCCTGATGTTGAGATGTATCCCGGAGGTTTCCATGATGAACAACCGAGTGGAGAGGGTGGCCTGCGTGGTGCTGCTAGCGCTCTCCATGATGCTCATTGGCGGCGCCGGCATGTCCAGCGCCCGGCAAGGGACACCCGCGGCCTCGACGCCCGTGAGCGACCCATGCTCGGGACCGATGATGGGCACGCCCGGCGCCGACCAGTCCGAGCCGAGCACGGGTGAGCTAGAGATCATCGCGCCGTTTGACCTCGCCTATCTCGATGCCATGATCACGCATGTCGAGGGAAGCGCGTCCCTCGCCGAGGTCGCCGCCATCCGGGCGGAACACGACATTCTCCGAGCGGCAGCGCCGGCTCTCGCGGATTCGCTCCAGGACGAAGCCGATCTCCTCCGGTCCTTGCGAGATCAGTGGTATCCTGGGGCCCCCCAAGTGCCCCTGCTCCAGACCGTCGCGTTGCTCGACGAAGCGCTAGCTGGGATGGGCGCCGACGCTGATTCCGGCATGGGCGTCTCAAGTCCGCTCGGAGCGGAAGAGGACGCGCGCGTGCTCTGCGCGATGGCCATCTTCTTTGACCAGACCTTCCTCGACCTCATGACGCAACGCTACTATGGCGATATTGGCCTCGCTGAGCTGGCTCTTGGCCGAGCCGAGCACCCGGAACTCCGCGTCATAGCCCGGGACATCCTTGCCCGCCGCCAGGCAGACCTCCTCCAATTCGCGACCTGGTCCGCGGAATGGGAAGCGAAATCCGGGACACCGGAGGCATCTTGAGCGGAGACTGAAGTGGCGCTCCATGCTGGGCTAACACCAGGAGGAGGTACGCGGGTTCTGAATGGACCAGCCTCATCCTAGGGGCGGCTCCGCGAGCTTAAGGTAGCGGCTGACACTTCCCCGGTTGCGGGGGTCGTCGGCCAGGCCGAGGAGAGCCAGGAGTTGTTCCTCGTGCGCCCCGAGCTTCGCCTTTTCGACCGCGAAGGTATGACGCAAGGTCTGTGGTGTGACCTGTTTGGTGATTCCTGCTGCCCGGGCGACCCGGGCCACCATCGTATTGACCGCGGGCGGTCCGACGGGGAAGAGCACGTCGAGCGGCTCGCTCGTATCCAGGTAGTCGTGTAGTAGTTGGGCGAATCGCTCGTCAGCGGCCAGCTTGCGCTCTTTGCTTCTTTTCTTGGCATCCTCGTAAAAGATATAGACGATGGGCCGTTCTGGATCCGTCAACTCGATGTGGTCCCGGCGGAGAGCGAGGAGCTCAGAGCGGGCCAGGCCCAGGTGAAGCATGAGCCAGACCGCGGGCGCGGCCCAGGGTTCATCATCTTCCGCCGCCACCACGATCGCCACCTGTTCCTCGGCGAAGAGCGGCACCGGTGTGCGAAGCTGAATCTGGTGAGGATAGTAGCC
This sequence comes from Thermomicrobiales bacterium, assembly GCA_035936495.1. Lineage (GTDB taxonomy): Bacteria > Chloroflexota > Chloroflexia > Thermomicrobiales > UBA6265 > DASYWB01. The sequence continues at coordinate 13,335 of DASYWB010000362.1, read as the reverse complement.
CTCGGTCGGATCAACCGAGAGGACGCGGGCGTCATCGATCAGGAACCGGAAGAAGCGGCGAACCGAGGTCAGGCGGCGTTTCCGCGTCGTTCGGGTGGTTGCTTCGCCGAGAAACCGGGCGATATGACCCCGGTTGAGCTGGTCGATTGGCAGTATGCCGGTCCGAGTCTCGAGGAGGGCGAGATCGTAGCTGTAGGATTCGATGGTATTGCGGGGGCGGCGGGCCTGTTCCAGCTCACGGCGGTACCACGCCCGCGCGACAGGTAGCGGCGATGAGCTCGAGAGTGGCGGCAGGCCACCGGGGAGAGTCGAGAACGACCCGTGTGCCCCCGGTAGGAAGAGGCTCAATTGATCGGGGCGCGCCCGGGCCGCGTCCGCTTCGAGGCGAGCGAGAGAGGGATCATCGACCGGCGGAGCTTCTCGCTCCGCCTCGGTGACGGCGTCGCGCCCACGGAACCGGGAGGATGGCGCGGGGGCGGGGAGAGGGTTCTTGGATGCGGGCACGGCATGCTCCAGACCGAACGCGACATATCCCCTAGTTTAGCACGATCTCGCCCCGCGTGGAGGACGAATGTTCGCATCGTGGCCGACCGATCCCGATTTGGGGGTCGGGTTAGACTGGAAAGGAAATGGCCCATGTCAGTTGCCGGATGGTGGCTGGCGCGAACTTCGAGTGAGTGGAGGCGATGGTGACCGCGAAAAACGAGCGATGGTCGAACTGGGAGACGGTTCCCGAGCAACATCCCGTCGCCGGCGTTCACATGCAGGCAGTCTCCCGGGATCAGTTGATGGTCACCCGTGTTTGCCTTGAGCCGGCGAGCGTGATTCCACCCCACAACCATCCTCATGAGCAAATGAGCGTCGTGCTCGAAGGCTCGCTAGAGATGACACTGGATGGGGAGACACGTAAGATTGGACCGGGCGATGTCGTTGCAATCCCCGCGAATGCCACGCATGGAGTCATGGTTGGGCCGTCGGGGGCGACAGTGATCGACGTCTTCACTCCGCCTCGCGATGATTATCGCAATCCGGGCGAATGATCGTGGAAGATCATCCGTCGTTCTGGCGCCTTTCCCCTTGTGACGGCGGCATATCGCTATTAGCATAGTGTGAACGCGGGGTCGATCTCTCGTGGTGGACTATTGCCTTGGGTGAACTGGTTGTCGGCACGCCGACTTTGCGAATGGCTGTTCAGATTTCACTGCCCCTTGATCTCGTGTCGGTCTGCTCGCTCCTCTATCGAGCGGTGCCGGGGAGCGGTCTCGATCCATGGCTCGTCGCGACGCGCCGGGCGCTATCCCCGTCGCTCCGCGCCGACCTCAATGTGCTCCACGGATTCTCCGGCCGGCTTCTCTACTACATGGAAGAGCCGGTGATGGCGTTCGAGCCGCTCCGAGAGGACCGTCTCGATGCCGGCTTCGACGATCTCATCGCATTCTTGGAAGATCTGCCACCGAGTGCCTATCGGGAGATGGCGAGCCACGCGATCGCTCGGGTGCATCGCGATCTCGGGAACGAGGTCGTGATCCCGGCGGACGGCGACGAATTGGCCTGGCGCCGCTTCATCGAGGCGGGGCTGACGACCACAACCGCCGACGAGGTGATGCCGTTAATCATGCATCCGAGCGACTTGCGGGAACGAACGATCCGTCTGTATCGGGAAGTTTGGGAGAACCACTATGCCGATGAATTCCGGCGGCGACTCCCGGCAGCCCGGCGGGCAGTTGATATTGCACGTACCGCCGAATCACGAGGGTTCAGCCTCGCGTTCTCCGATTTGACGGGGAATCGGTTGCCCGTCACGCTCCTCGCGGGTCTCAACACCGTCTCCGCCGTCACCTTCTGTCCGTCAGCACACCTCGGCTCGTTTGTCAGTTACATCCTGTATCCGCCGAACTTGATCGTCTTCTTCAGTGTACCGGGACTTGAAGCTCGAACTGGAGACGGAGCCTTCGCACCACCATCCGCCCTTGATCAGCCGAGGGATGGTGGCACCACGTCGCTGAGTGAGGCGATGTTGTTGGAGGCGCTGCGCGCCCTGGCCGATCCGTCCCGTTTGCGCATCGTTGATCTTCTGAGGGACGGCGAGCTGTACGCCCAGGAGATCGTCGCCCGCCTGGGCGTGGCGCAGTCCGCGGTTTCCCGGCATCTTGCCCAGCTCGAGCGAGCGGGGGTCATTACGGTGCGACCGGGACGCGGCGTCAAGTACTACGCGATCAACGCCGACCGCATGCGAGCCGTGGGGATTGCCATCGCTGGCCGGGTCAATGGAGCCGGCGTGACGAGAACGGACGACGCGGCGGATTAGGCCGTCTCCACCGGTCAATTCGCCCGTCGCAATGCTGACTTCTCTCTGCTTGGTAATGGCCGTGGTCGGAGTGTTTGGCGTACGCGGGCATTGAGCGTCGTGGCTTCCGCGGTGAGGCCGTGGTGGAGATAGGCGCCGACTGCCGCATCACATCCGCCGCGTGGGAGGTCCCAGAACGTGGGCAGGTCTGCCAGCTCGAGCCGGGGATTCAAGGCGAGCGCGTCGGCGAAGGCTTTCCCAGCCGCTTCGTGGCGGGCTTGGCGCGCGTGGATCAGACCGCGGACGGCCAGGAGATGCGCTCGGCGCTGATCCGGACCCAGGTCGGTCGGCATTCGCAAGAGGCGGGAGAACTCCTGGCCGGGAATCGCGTGGTCGCGGACGGGAAAGAGCGGCTGCCGGAGCGGGATTGGTGTCGGCGGGACGGGAGCGTTCACCTCCAGGGGTTTTCCGAACTCTTGCCAAGCGTCCTGAACCCCATCCGATCTGATGCTACACGCGGCTGCCGGGTCGGCAGCACGCCGGCGTGTCCATTTAGCCACCCGTGCCATGAGCGCGGTCGCCGAGAATGGAAGTCTTTGTCGCTCGGTCATTGGTGTCTCCAGCATTGTTATCTGCGGCATCCCGGACTAGGATCAACCACCGACCGATCCCCCGTGGTCAGTGGTACCCTGGCTAACCGCCGGGAAAGTGCCTCGATGGCCGTGTCGCGAAACACACCGGAGCCTACCATGGTCTGTGTACGTACACAAGGAGCGCTGGACATTTGACGGCGCGTGGTGTGGACAATGAGGGTGGGACAGGGTCTATTGCCAAGTTGATCGAACTGTTCCTGCCAGCGCGAAGGATCGTCGCCTTCACGGGCGCTGGTATCAGTACCGAGTCCGGGATTCCTGACTATCGCGGCCCCAATGGTGTCTGGGCCACCGGTAAGGTGCCGGCGCTCAATGATTTCGAACAAAACGCGGAGACCCGACGTGAGTATTGGGAGGCTCGGCGCGTCCGTTACCCTGAGATGGTCGCCAAACGCCCGAACCCGGGCCACCTCGCCCTCGCGGCATTAGAGCGCGCCGGACGTTTAGCCAGCGTGATCACCCAGAATATTGATGGACTGCACCAAGCGGCTGGAAATGACCCTGCACGGATCCATGAACTCCATGGAACCTCCCACATGGTCCGCTGCCTGAACTGCCATCGACGCTGGTCAGCCTCGCGAATTCATGACCGGCTGGAAGCGGGTGGCTCAGTGCCCCCTGGGTGCGAGGTCTGCGGTGGTCCGTTGCGGGCGGCGACGGTTCTCTTCGGCGAGTCGCTGCCTCGCGAGACGCTCCTTCGCGCCTCTATGGCAGCGCAATCGTGTGATGCGATGCTGGTAGTCGGCAGCTCGCTGATCGTCAATCCCGCGGCACGTCTCCCGCTCCTAGCAAAGCAGCGCGGCGCCGCTCTCGCCATCGTCAATCACACACCGACGCCGGCGGACCCACTTGCCGATGTCATCGTGCGGGGCGACGCTGGGTTCGTCCTTACCACACTCACGAACGCATTGCTGGACGGGATCGCATCTAGCTGACCGCCTGCGGAGAGCTATAGCTTCACCGCCCCCGATGTCGCCAGAGGGACTATCGGGGACGGAGGCGGGAAGACGGCAAGACGGAGGCGGCCAGGGGAGAAGGCGGCGGTATCTCCAACGGGACACATCACGGTCTGACACCGGTCGCCCACGAGGGGTGCCTTGACGCTGTTCAGATGGTTCCCAGCCGCGTCGCACGAGACGAACGGCCTTTCCAACCCGCTTCTGATACCGGCCTTGTATGAAGACCCATGAATGACTGAGCCGGGGCCGCTCATCGGGCGCCTCTGCCTGTGTGGGGGACTAGGGGTGAGGAATGGAGCCGGGAAACCCGGTCCAGAACAGCATCAGCATGGAGATGTAGGGATTGACACGATGCTGGCCGCGACGCCACCGAGGGGGATGTGCGAGACGGTGGTGGTGGAGCCTCGCGAATAAACCCAGGTGTGATCACGCCCAACAAGAGGGAGAGCGGAGTCAAGAGGAAGCCTGGTTCAATGCCCTTGTCGGGTGGGGGCGTGGCTCAGTCGCCGCCGCTAGAGGCGCTGGTACTCTTCGAGGTCGAGCACGAAGACGGTCGCCGCGGCTGGCTGGGAGTCGGCACCGTCGGACGGGGCCGCTCCGCTCCTGGCATGGGCGCGGATCAAATCTAGCACGCGGTCCACTTGATCCTCATCGGCGCCAACCATCAATGTTGTGTTGCCGCGACGTAAGAATCCCCCCGTGCTCGCGAGTCTCGTCGCACGGAACTCGTCTTCGAGGAGCGCGTCGACCACCGCGTCCGCGTCCTCGTTCTGCACGACCGCGATGATGAGTTTTTTCACCTACAATCCCTCTATTCGGCTATTTCCCGCGCTGCGGAAAGATGCTCCGCGCTACCTATCAGTTGCCCGTGGTGGCCCCGGATACGGTGAGCCAAGTCGGCGCGGATTATACCACCGTGGTTTCCCTTCCGGGCCGAGGACCGCTCAATCTTCCGACGGGGACGGTGGCGGTCGTCCCCGTGATCTCCGCTCCTCCCGTAGACGGCGGGCGTCGAGGTATCCCTGGAGGATCACCGCCGCCGAGACCGCGTCGATTTGTTCCCGGCGTGCTTCCCGGCGCGTTCCCGAGGCGATTAGGCTCTGTTCCGCGATGGTCGATGTGAACCGCTCATCCCAATATTCGAGAGGTAAGCCCAGCGCGGTCGCTGTCTGAACCGCGTACGCACGGACCTCGGCAGCCTGAGGACCTTCTCGCCCTGACAGGCCCGTGGGGAGCCCCACCACGAGATGTCCCACACCCCAGCGTCGCACAAGGGCGTGGAGGCGCTCGCGGTCATTGCCCTGCCGTCGCACATACTCTAATGGTGTCGCGATGAGCCACGTCTCGTCGCTGATCGCCACGCCGATTCGCTGTCCGCCGACATCGAGGCCCATCACCCGGCCCGAGGGATGGCGATCGGGCAGGCGTCGCGTCTCCGCCTCGGCGGCAAGGGCCCCCATGGCTTCAAGATGGGTAGCTCTCGGCCTGGCGCGCCGGCGAGTCATGCTCCCCCAGCGCGGTGGGATGCGCGCCTCCCCGATGCGATGGTGATCATCGCTGGACCTGGACGGTGATGCGATTCTCCGAGAGTGGCATGCGGTCAGGGAGCCAGGCGGGCGCGTACTCGATGTTGAACTCAGCGACGTTGGGGATCTCACGCAGGGTGTCAACCGCGCTCTCGGCAGAATCACCGGTAAGCTCGTCACCCAACTCCTCACGGACCGTATCAGGAATGATGGCCACCGCTTCGCCTGATCCGGTAACCCGATAGCGAGCCTCGCCTCCGTCACCAACCAGTGATGCGTCACTGATGACCAGCGAGTCCGTGTCAAACTCGAAGCCCTCTGGCGCCGATGCGCTCAGTTGCTGGATCAGTTCTTCGGTGAGCAGCCGCCGTGCTTCCTCGGGCCGGTACGTGAGCAGCGTCACTGGCGCCACCGCCTCGACGGAGACTGTTTTCGTGTCGTCTCCAGCCTGATGGCTGAAGGTATACCTGAAATCCTCCTCGGTGATGGACTCCGGCACAATCTCGACGTCTTCTGGGACACGCGCGGAGACCTCGTTCTGGATCATTTCCACGAGGGCCGCCTCTGCTTCGTCGCGGAGCTGCTGGATGTCGGCGGCATCGGCCACCTGAATCTCTCGATCGGTGCCCCCGGTCAGCGGTGCGTCCCGATTGCTATAGTAGACGCCGGAGTCGAGCCGGCCAGAGAGTTCACCGGTCTCGATGTTGCCCGCGGTACCACCTTCCTCCGCCGTGACCGCGGCCTCCGCCCCGCCGTAGCGGCCGAGCCCAGGGTCGCCGGCGGGAACCGTGACATCTTGATCGATCGTGTACGCGCGTCCGTCATTGCTCTCTAACACGGTGCCAGCTTCCAGGACAACGTCCTCGGTATTGGGATTGGAAAGCCGGACACGCCCGCGAGCCGGTTCACCCGGCTCCTGCCGCGTGCCGGTGGTAGGGCGCGTTGCCTCCGCCGTGAACTCCAACGTCATTGGCTCGGCGGGCACCGTTACCGCAATGTCGTCCGGCGCGTCCGCGTCCGGCGGCAGGATCGCATAGGTGAGATCAGCGCTTAGGGGCTGAGTCTCTGGAATCAACGTCACGGTTGCGCTTGACAGGAGAAAGAACGCGACCGCGAAGATAAGCAGTCCCGCGAGGAGGACAAGGCCAACCAGCGTCGCGATGGCGCGAGCGCCAAGCCTGCTTAGCCGCGCCCCGAATGACGGGGAGATGACGACATCATTGCGATCGTCTTCGACCGGATCGGTGATGACAGCACCGTCGCCAGGCATCACCGTATGCGATTGCCGCTCCGATCGAGTTGCCCCGCGTCTGGCTGTCCAGCGTCCGCGCCCCGCGGTTGCCGTCGGTGACGATGCCGGCTCTGCCTCCTGCTGGTCGTGCGGCAGGGGTGGGAGCGCGCTCCGGGTATGGCCCAGTCGTTCATGTGTGGGTACAGGGCCAGGTGCTCCCGGCGCCGTTCTGCTAGGGCGCGTGAAACTTGCTCCCCGCGGGATGTCAGTCGAGGGCCGTGAAGGTTCGGAGGTGGTCTCTTCCACGCCTTCGACTGGAATCGTGAGCACGGAGGCCAGTCGCTGACGGAGCGGATCGTCGGAGACGATCATCAGGTCGATGTCGCGGGTCCGAGAGACCTCGAGCAGCGCGCTGAACTCATGCGCGGTAAGGAACAGAGGTGATCCTGGTGGAATTTCCAGCCGTACCGCCTGCCCGGCCTGCTTTCGCAGGCGGACCAGGACATCTTGCAGGCTATCGTAGAGCGTTACGCTAAGGGTGCTCTTGCGCGGCGGACGGGTCGCCTCCGTCATCGCTGGCGTCTCCTCAGCGCGGTCTCAGGTGCACACGTTCTAGGGTGCAATCCCGAGCCCCCGCCGAACGATGTCCGGGATGGCGCTCAATGCCTCGTCGAGACGTGAAGGGTCTTTGCCTCCGGCTTCCGCCCGATCCGGCCGGCCTCCACCGCGCCCGTCAACAAAGGCCGCCGCCTGGCGTACGACATCACCGGCCTTTACACCCCGGGCAATCAGGTCGGGCGAGACGAGTGAGAGGAGGCTGGGCCGGTCATCGATCACCGTGCCCAGCACGATCACGCCACTATCCAGGCGGTTGCGGACTTGGTCGCCAATCTGCCGCAAAGTCTCCTTCGTGTCGGCATCAACCCGTGCGACCAGCACGCTCGAACCATCGATGCTCATTGCTCGCGAGAGCAACTCGGCGACGCCTGCCCCGGCCACTTGGCGCCGGAGCCTTTCAAGGTCGCGCTCCTGCGCCCGGATGCGCTCATGCAAGGCGGCCACAGCATTAGGAAGCTGGTCCCACGTTGTCCGGAGATCACGGGCGGTCGTATCAACTAGCCGCTGCTGGGCGAGCATCCGCTCGACTGCTGGCACACCCGTCAGGGCCTCTATCCGGCGTATGCCCGCCGCGACGCTCCCCTCGCCGGTGATTAAAAATGGACCAATCTCGCCGGTATGTCGGACGTGTGTGCCGCCGCATAGTTCCCGCGAGAACTCGGGGATCGTGACGACGCGTACCGTGTCACCGTATTTCTCACCAAAGAGGGCTGTGGCGCCTGCCGCGACCGCCTCGGTGTAGGACCGGATCGCGGTCTCGACCGGATGGTCCTGGAGGATTTCGGCGTTGACGATCTCGGAAACGCGTTGCACCTGCTCGGGTCGTACCGCGTCAATACTCGTGAAGTCGAAGCGGAGCCGGTCCGGTGCGACCAGGGATCCCGCCTGATGGGTATCGGTTCCGAGCACGATCCGCAGGGCGCGATGAAGCAAGTGGGTCGCCGTATGGTTGCGACGGATCATCTGGCGCCGTCCGGCGTCGATCTCGGCGACGCCCCGCTCGGCGGTGCGGACAAACCCTTCTTCGATCATCCCCCGATGGACGAAGAGATCGGGTGCTGGCCTATACGTGTCTTCGATCCGGACTAGGCCCGTGTCGGTCCGGATCGTCCCGGTGTCGCCGACCTGACCACCGGACTCACCGTAGAACGGCGTGCGATCCAGCACGAGCTCGACGGCCTGGCCCGCGTCCGCCGTCTCCAGGCCGCCGTCCGGCCCGACCAGCGCGAGAATCTCGACGTCGGCCCGGACATCATCGTAGCCAAGGAACTCCGTCTTCTGGCCTCCGGCGAGCTGAACGTAAAGCTCGGCACGGCCCCGGGACTCGTCCTTAAAGGCCGTCACCCCCCGGCTCGCTTCCCGCTGGATGGCCATCGCCCGCTCAAACCCCGCCTGGTCGACCGTTATGCCTTGCTCTTGGGCGAGCTCCACGGTGAGGTCATAGGGGAACCCGAAGGTGTCATAGAGGCGGAAGACCTCTTCACCGGGAAGCGTGGACTGGTTGCGCTCGGCGAGGCTCTCGCTCAGCACTTGGAACCGGTTCATACCGGCGCTCAGCGTGCGGCCGAAGCTCTCCTCCTCGTGAGTCAGGACGCGCTCGATCTGAGATCGTCGCTCGCGCAGGGACGGGAAGTCGTCCCCGAACTGGTCGATGACCATACCGGCCATCTCGGCGAGGAACGGCTTGTCGAGTCCGATCTTATGGCCGGATCGCACCGCCCGCCGCAGGACGCGACGCAAGACGTAGGACCGTCCCTCGTTGCCTGGCAGGACCCCATCGGAAATCAGGAAGGTGCCGGAGCGGGCATGGTCGGCGATGATCCGTAATGCGCTATCGGCCTCGGGATCAAGCCCGTATTCGCTGCCGGCCAGCCGCGCCGCGCGCTGGATGATCGGCTGATAGAGATCAGTGTCATAGATGGAGCGGGTACCCTGCATGACCATCGTCAGGCGTTCCAGTCCCATGCCGGTATCGACGTTCTGCTTCGGGAGTGGCTTCCGCGTGCCATCCGGCTGCTGGAAGAACTCCATGAAGACGTTGTTCCAGATCTCGAGATAGCGATCGTTGTCTCCCGGTCCGAGTCCCGAGCCGTCGTCGAACTCCGGACCGAGGTCGTAATAGATCTCCGAGTCAGGCCCGTTCGGCCCGGTCGGGCCGACGGGGCCCCACCAGTTATCACTGAGCTTCCCGATACGATCCTCTGGGATCTTCAGCTCATTGCGCCAGATTTGGTACGCCGTCTCGTCCTCAGGGTGAACCGTGGGGTAGAGCCGGTCACCGGGGATGCCGAGATCGCTGGTCAAGAACTCCCACGACCAGAGCAAGGCTTCCCGCTTGAAGTAATCACCGACCGAAAAGTTGCCGAGCATGAAGAAGAAGGTGCAATGGCTCTCATCGCCGACCTCCTCAATGTCGACCGTTCGGAAGCACTTCTGGACCGAAACCATCCGCAGTGCTGGGGGTGCCTCCAGACCGAGGAAGTACGGTGTCATCTGCTGCATGCCGGCGGTGGTCAGCAGGACGGTGGGGTCGTTGTGGGGAACCAGCGAGGAGCTCGGGACATGCTTGTGCCCGCGGGCCTCGAAGAAGGCGATGAATCGCCGCCGTATCTCCGCCGCGGAGAGGTAGCCCGGAATCTGATCGACGTCATCGGTTGTTATGGTCATCGCTGCTTCGCCTTCTTCCGCAAGCTGTTCGTTGCCGGGCTTCCTCGTCACGCCGCGCCGGTGCAGGTGTATGGTGCCAGAATCTCCGCGTAGCGTGGGCGTTCATTGTGCCAGAGCCCAGGGAAGCCCGGCAACCGTCGCGCCGCCTTCCCGCCGCCCCGTCTCTACGCGTTCCCGATCTGACGGGGTGCGGTGCCGGCGCCGGTGATCTGAAAGGCGAGCGAGTTGAGGAGCTCGCCATCGACGTAGAGCGAGACCGCGTAATCGCCGGGGGTGACGTTGCCGTAGAGATCCAATGGTAAGCTGATCCACTCCTCGTTGCCGCGGACGCTCACCTCAGCGTTGCCGATCACGACGATGTCTTCCGGTTTTTCCGCGATGGTATGCCAAGACGCGACCACCGTCTGGCCGGGCTGGAGATAGCCAATTCTGGCGGCGACGTAGACCTGGCCCGCATCCGACGGCACCGAGCCATAGACGCCGGCCGGGGCGCCGGCGCTATTGACGCCCGTTGTCAGGGCGATGGACTGCAGCACGGCGCGGGGAGTGGGAGTCTTGACCGGCGGTGGCGTTCCACCGAAGAACTCATTGGCAATGAAGCTCGCTTGCCGTTGGGGCAGTTGCGCTTCCTTGGTGGCTTCGCGTTGCTCGGCGATCTCAGCGTCCCGCGCGTCACCGGTTGAACAAGCGGTCACCAGCAGCACGGCCACGCAACTTGCCATCACCACACGCGACAAGCGCCACCGGCGTCGACGGACGCGGTCAGGCAGAGTCGCGGTGGGCGGGCGGGCGGTACGGTCCAAAGGCATCTTCGTATTCCTCGGCGACGTCACGCGCAGATTTGTGGACGTAGATGCGCGTCGTCGTGGGGGAAGCATGACCCAAGATGGTCTGGACTGTCGATTCCCGGACCCGGCGGCGAACCAACTCGGTGGCCAAGCCGTGGCGGAAGGAGTGCGGCGTGACTTCGCTCTCGACCCCTGCGGCAGCGCAGAGCTGGCCGACGATATGCTCGACCGTGCGCGGGCTCACGGCGTTACCCGGGACGCCCGCTCGATCCCTGCCGCTGAAGGCGGGGAACGCTCCACTGCCCCGGGCCGGGTCGGCGCGTGCCGCCCAATACGTTGCTAAGGCCTCCGCCGTTTCGGCGTCGAAGTGAACGGTCCGGCTCTTGCCACCCTTGGCGCGATAGATGCCGGCGACGCCCTCGCCGAGATCGACGTCCCGGCGACGCAGCGCACACAACTCGGAAACCCGGACCCCGGTCCGGAACAGGAAGAGGATCATCGCGCGGACTTTAAGGCGCCGGAGCTCTAGATGCGCCTTTGGCTCCGGCTTGCTGGCACGGACCAGCTCGACGACGCGTTCCAGGTCGGCCAGCTTGACGTCCGGCGGCGGTGGCGTAAAGCGGGGCATCATCGCCGCGATGCGAACGCGGAGCCGGTCCGTCGCCAGTGTCGGGTGAAGGTCGTAGGCGGCGAGATAGGCGCAGAATTTCCGAACGGCCGAGAGGTTGTTCTGCGCGGTCCGCATCCGCGCGACTTCTTCCGGGGTGCGGATGTCCGGCGGTACCAGCAGCGACGCGAACGTGGTCACGTGGTCGGCGGTGAGGGCGGTGACCGGCATCTCCTTTGGGTCGAGCCCCTCGTGCTGCTCGATGTGCCGTAGGAACTTATTGAGGCCAATGCGATAGGTCTTCTTTGAGCGAGGCGCGAGGCGCAGATCGCCAAAGAAGATTTCGACGGCGGCGGCGAGGCTGAGCGACTCGTTCGCTGGTGCAGCCCCAGGGTGATCCGGTCCGGTGCCCTCGATGACGTCTGATTCGGCTTTGACCAAGATGAGCAATCCGTCCTCGGGGCGGCAAGCGGCAGCGGGACCAACGTGTACGTACACCTCTCGTGAGAATAGCGCAAAACATTGCGGGTGTCCATGACCAGGAATGGCGGGACGTCCCATACGGGCGTCGAGTGAATGGTGAAGGATCCTCGATGAGGGCCGTCGCGGCCCTACCATTCACCCGCAATCAATCTGAGCACCGCTCGTCGTAGGCTGGCGCTGGTGACGACTCACTGGCCGGGTGGACGAGCGTATCGCTCGACCAAGCCGAGCAGATCGCGGTGGAAGTCGCCGTTGGAGACGACGCGGCTGACGCCGGCATCTTTCGCGGCTCGAAACGCGGCCACATCCTTGTGCGGGCCGAAGGCCAGGGTCGGTGTGGACCCGTTCGGGTCCGAGGCGATCTCTCGCAGCGGCGACCAGTCCGATACGGCGGTCATGTCGATGATACCGAGCGCCGGGGCGGGGTCCATCTCCCCTAGAAGGGCGGCGAAGCGTTCAGGTGTCGGGGCGATCTCGACGCGGTAGCCCCGCGCTCGCAGGGCGTTGGCGATCCGAACGCCGAAGAAGAGGTCCCGGTTGAGCACGACGATCGCGCCCGGCGACGCGGGAGCCGAGCTCCGGGTCACGGTCGAGTCGGGGTCGAGTGGTGCATTCGGTCCTGTTGGCATGAAGGCCCTATCGTCAAGCGACACCCTCGTTCCAGTGAGAGCACCCGGTCCGTAACGATACCATCATCTTCGCGTGCTAGCAGTCGTCTCTACTAGGTTGTACGGCCGAACGTTTCCTCCTTGCCCGCACCATTTGGGGGCATGGAGCGCAGAGGCGGCCGGTGCGCCGGACGCGGCGGATTTGGTCTCGGCTGATTGGCATGCGGCACTCATCCCGGCGACGTTCGTCGGGTCTCTCGCCGAGCGCGACCTCCAAGTTGCCGAATGATGAAACGGCGGCTCGGAGCGAACGCCAGGGGCAGACGCTCCGGCGTTCGGCATCGCCAGCGTGCCAGGACTGGGCAAACGTGCGACGATGTGGCATTCGAGCGGATCTTGGAGATGGGAGGAGGAAACGATGTCGGAGCGATTGTTGTTCGGTATTCAAACGGTCCAGAGTGATCCATGGCCAGACCTGGTCCGCCGCTGGCGCTGGCTCGAAGAACTCGGGTTCGACAGCCTCTGGGTGCCGGATCACCTGGTCAAGCCCTTCACACCTGAGCTGCCGCTCTTCGAGGCATGGACCACGCTGGCCGGTATGGCCATCGTCACGGAGCGACCGCGGCTCGGTGTGCTTGTCAGCAGCAACACCTTCAGGCATCCTGGCGTGCTCGCCAAGCAAGCGGTGACGCTCGACCACATGTCGAACGGGCGACTCGAGTTCGGTCTTGGAGCGGGGTGGTTCGTGTCGGAGCATGAGCAGTATGGCGTCGACTTCCCGGAACCGCCGGAGCTCGTCGCACGATTCCGCGAGGCAGTGGAGGTTGTCGATCAGTTGCTTCGGCAAGAAGTCAGCCAGTACGATGGCCGGTACTATCAGCTCAAGGAGGCGTTCTTCTCACCGCGGC
>DASYWB010000361.1:0-4562 GCA_035936495.1 Thermomicrobiales bacterium | reverse complement strand
GGCTTCTGGCTCGACCCGGCTTGGCTGCTAGCGGAGGAACTGCCAAACGAGTTGATAATCCTCGCCGAGATGGCGCCCGACCTGCTCCAGCACCCTCGATGACGGTACCGTCCGGAGAGCACCGCTGCAACCTTCGTTGTGGTGCCCGGCAGCTCGGTAAGGTCCGCGTGTGTCTCGATCAGTAGCCGGGCAGTCGAGTAGCAGAGGAGGCGACTCGCGAGGGACACCGGGCGGCACCCAGGCGCTGCGACGCGCGCTTGGCTACCTTCTTCGCTATCGACGCGATGCCGGTGGGGCATTGATCGCGACGCTGCTCGTCTCGGTGGCCAACCTCGCCACGCCGCAGCTCATCCGCTACGCGATCGACGTGGGCGTGAACGAGGGAGAGCGCCGCGCGATCTGGCTGGCGGTCCTCGGGCTCTTCGGCGTGGCGGCCACCCGAGGGGTCTTCAGCTTTCTCCAGACCTTCCTCGCCGAGCGTGCCTCGCAAGGGGTCGCCTACGACCTGCGTGACCGCCTGTTCGGGAAGATCGAACGGCTCAGCTTCGCGTACTTCGACCAGGCGCAGACCGGCCAGCTTCTGACCCGCCTGACAAGCGATGTCGAGCAAATCCGCACGTTCGTCGGGACCGGTATCGTCCAACTGGCTGCGGCGGCGATCATGTTCGTCGGGACACTCGTCCTCCTGATCGAGCTCAATTGGCGTCTCGCGCTCGCCTCTCTCCTGACCATTCCGGCGATCTTCGCGGTGCTCTTCCGCTTCGTGCGCACGATCGGGCCGCTATTCGGCCGCGTCCAAGCTATCCTGGGCCGCTTGAATACGACGCTCCAGGAATCACTGGCCGGCGTGCGGACTGTCCGCGCGTTCGGGCGTGAGCCACATGAGATCCGCCGGTACGGCGCGGTCAACGACGAACTTCTGGCCGCCAACCTGAGCACCGTTCAGGCCTTCGGCACCAACTTTCCGCTCGTCTTTCTGCTCGCCAACCTTGGGACGCTGGTGGTCATCGGATACGGCGGACTCGAAGTCATTGCCGGCCGCCTCACAATCGGTGAGCTCGTGGCGTTCAATGCTTATCTCGCCTTCTTACTCTTTCCGATCCTCACGATCGGCTTCCAGGCGTCAGGTATCCCAAGGGCCGGCGCGTCGGCCCTCCGTGTCTTCGAGCTCCTCGATGAGCGGGAAGACGTCCGTGACGCCCCCGCGGCCTACGCGCTGCCAGACGTCTCCGGTGCCGTCGAGTTTCGCGATGTCCGCTTTCGTTATCCCGGTAGCGCCTCCGAGACGCTGAAGGGCGTGAGCTTCGCGGTCGAGCCTGGCCAGACGGTGGCCCTACTCGGCACCACCGGCTCCGGCAAGAGCACCCTGGTCAACCTCATCCCGCGCTTCTACGATACGACCGCGGGCGCCGTGCTAATCGACGGCCATGACGTGCGAGACGTCACCCTCTCCAGCCTGCGGAGCCAAATCGGGATCGTGTTGCAAGAGACCCTGCTCTTCAGTGGCACCGTCCGCGACAACATCGCCTATGGTCGTCCCGATGCCACCAAAGCCGAAGTCGAGGCGGCCGCCCGTGCCGCCCAGGCCGATGACTTCATCCGGACGCTGCCATTAGGATACGCCACGGTGATCGGCGAGCGGGGCGTCGGTCTCTCCGGCGGCCAGCGGCAACGGATCGCGATTGCCCGCGCGCTCCTCGTCGATCGTTGCCTTCTCGTCCTCGATGACAGCACGTCGGCCGTCGACGCCACGACCGAGGCGGCTATCCAGGAGGCGCTCGACGCCCTCATGCGCGATCGCCGGCGGACGGCCTTCGTGATTGCCCAGCGAATCAGCACCGTCCGCGACGCGGATCTGATCATAGTCCTCGATGATGGACGGATCGCCGCTCGCGGGACACACGAGGAGCTGACGCGCGAGAGTGCGCTCTATAACGAGATCGTCGGCTCGCAACTCCTGGATGGTACGGCGGCTGACCGCTCGGAGGTCATCCGAGCATGAGTCAGGTGATCGAGAGCCTCGCGGCCGCTTCGGGAGAACAGGCCGACGATCGCGGCGCGATCGCCCGGCGCCTTGCCAGGGAATTGTCGCCGTATACGCCCCGGCTCGTGCGGGCGTTCGGACTGCTCGTGCTGAGCGCCGGCGCCCAGGCAAGCGCTCCCTGGCTGATCGGGCGCGCCATTGACCAGGAGATTACGCAAGGCGATCGCGCCGGACTGCTTTGGACCATGGCGCTGCTGCTGGCAGTCTATCTCGGCGGTATGCTGGCGACGCGTGCCCAAGTCATGCAGGTGGGCACCGTGGGACAAGATGTGCTGGCGTCGCTGAGAAGGCGTCTCTTCGAGCGGTTTCAGCGACTGCCGCTGATCTTCTTCGACCGGCGGCCCATCGGTGACCTGATTAGCCGGGTCACAAATGACGTCGACACGTTGAACCAGTTCCTCTCCCAGGGCGTGACCCAATTGCTCGGCTCGTTTTTCAGCCTGATTGGGATCATCATCGCCATGCTCGTCTTGAACTGGCGGCTCGCGCTCGTCTCCTTCACGATTATCCCCATCATGCTCCTCACTACCTCAGCCTTCGCCAAGCGCGCCCGGCGGGCATTCAGGACCGCTCGGGAAACGACAGGCAACGTCACCGCCGAGCTGCAAGAGGAGATCAGTGGCATTCGCGAGGCGCAAGCGTTCAATCGCACCGAGCTCAACATTGAGCGGTTCCGGCAGCGCAATGCCGCCAATCGGAATGCAAATGTCTCCGCGGTTGGTGTCACTTCTGGATTCGCGCCGGCGATGGACGTCCTCAGCACGCTGGCGACCGCGATCGTGATCGGCTACGGTGGCATGCTCGTCTTTCAGGGGTCATTGACGGTCGGGCTTCTGACGGCATTTCTCATCTACGTGCAGCAGTTTTTCCGGCCCATTCAGCTCGCCTCACAGGTGTATACGCAGGCCCAAGCGTCACTCGCCGGAGCAGAACGGATCTACGCCATCCTTGATGAGCCCATTGAAGCCCCTGATCCGACGGGAACCTTGGAGCTCCAGGCGGTGCGCGGCGAAGTGACGTTCGAGAACGTCTCCTTCTCGTATGAGCCTGGTCGTCCCGTCCTCAACGACATCGACTTCACGATCGCGGCGGGACAGACGGTCGCGCTGGTCGGCCCAACCGGTGCCGGCAAGACCACGATCGTCAATCTCATCCCGAGGTTCTATGAGCCGGACCAGGGCACGATCCGCGTCGACGGTACCGATATCAGCCAGGTGACGCGCCGGAGCCTGCGGACGCACCTCGCGCTTGTCCCCCAGGAGCCGTTCTTGTTCGCCGGCACCATCGCTGCGAACATCGGCTACGGCCGAGAAGACGCCAGTCGCCAAGAGATCGAGGCGGCGGCACGTGCCGTCGATGCCGACCGATTCATCCGGCAGCTTCCGAATGGGTACGAGACCCTGCTGGGCGAACGAGGGTCCGGGCTTAGCGAGGGCCAGCGCCAGTTGCTCGCCTTTGCCCGGGCCATCGTCGCCGATCCGCGCATCTTGATCCTCGATGAAGCCACGAGCCGGATCGACACCCGGACCGAGCGGACCATTCAGCAGGCCCTCGGCACGGTCCTTCGCGGGCGCACCAGCATCGTGATCGCTCACCGCCTGAGCACCGTCCACAATGCCGACCTGATTCTCGTCATCGACGCGGGCCGCATCGTCGAGCGCGGCACACACGCCCACCTCATCGAACACAACGGTCTCTACGCCGAGCTCTACCGCCGCCAGTTCCGGAACGCTCGAACCACCCGAGAGACGAGCCTCGAGCCCGAGGCCCAACCGGTCGGCGCACCCGCCTCCTAGGAGGCACTCCCGCGCCAAAACGGTATCCTCATGGGTCCATCGCCGGCGACACGCTCTGCACTCATGTTGGCGCCATCTCTCGGGCTCGAAGGACGCGGGCCGGCCGCCTCGGTGCGGCATCGTTCTTGCCGATCGCATCGCGACGGCTATGCCGGCCCCCGTCGTGCTGACGGGATTGTCGAAGGCATACATAGATCGGCGCGGAGAGGAGAACGATCATGGTGACGCAGACCTTGACGGAGATCCAATGGCTGCCTTCCCTTGACGAAGCGTTCGAGCGGGCGAGGCAAGAGAACAAGCCTATCCTCCTCGACTTCTACTCGCCGACCTGAGGTGGGTGTCAACGGCTGGAAGCCGTTACCTACCGCGATCCCAGCGTCATCCAGACCATCAATGAGAACGTCATCCCCGTCCAGGTGAAGACCAAGGATCCGGACGAGGCGGCGCGGGCTGTTATGCGTCGATATCTCCAAGTGTGGACGCCGACGATCCTGCTGATCTCACCCGATGGCTCCGTCTATCATGAGTGGAGCGGCTACCTCCCGCCAGACCTCTATGCGGCCCACCTGCTCCTTGGCCGGGGTAAGGCGGCGCTCAAGGAGGAGCGTTTTGACGTCGCCCGGCAGCTCTTCGACGAGGTATCGAACTTACATCCCCTGAGTGACGTGGCACCTGAGGCGCTCTACTGGGCAGCGGTAGCCAGCTACAAGGGTAGCGGCAAT
>DASYWB010000360.1:0-2238 GCA_035936495.1 Thermomicrobiales bacterium | reverse complement strand
GTTTGCCCCGGGCCAGCCCGTGGCCCTCTCAGACGACGTGACGAGCGCGAGAGCCGAGGTGACCGGTGGCATAACGATCTTCGACGCCGACGATAGGCTGCTCTTGACGCTCGACACCTACAAAGCGGCAGAGGTTCCAACCACTGTTCAGCTCTCTTGGCGCAGGCTGGACGAGGCACGGTTTCCCATCGACAAACCAGGAATGTTACCTCCCGATCTGCGTCACCTTGCCATGCTCTTGGAGGAAGCCAACGTCGCCGGATTCGCCGGGGCCGGTGAGCCACCATTGACGGGCGTGCCTGAGCTCAATCAACAATTGGTCGCGGAACGCGATCAGCTCCGGGATCGCCTCATCCGCGTGACTTGGGTGGTGGGTGAGAACGGCACGACGGGCGCGCTGATCGTTTCGGGTCAATTACCGGTCTATGACGACGTCGAGGCTGTCTTCGGGCGCGAGGACCCCACGGGCACGACCTACGGAGTCACGGGCCTCACCAGCATCGCATCCGAAGAAGCGTTGCGCCACGCCGGCCAGGATTACCCAGCATACGTGCAAGACCGGTATCTCCAACTGCCGTCGTCCACGACGTTTCGCACACGGGCGTTGGCCGCGGCGCTCGTCCAGGAAGCCGGCGCGGCAAACCCGTTTGACCAAGCGATCGCGATTCAGAATGCTCTACGCCAGCGCATCAGGTACGAGGAACAGTTCGATCCGCCACCAGACGACCAGGATGCCGTTGATTACGTGCTCTTCGACTCCCAGGAGGGTTACTGCGAGTACTACGCGTCCGCGATGGCGGTGATGCTCCGCTCACTGGGGATTCCGGCTCGCATCGCCGTCGGCTATTACCCTGCCGAGTACGACGCCGAGGAAGCGGGCTATCTCTATCGGCAGCGGAACGCCCACGCCTGGGTAGAAGCCTACTTTCCCGACTATGGATGGATCCCGTTCGAACCCACCGCGTCACGGCCACCCCGTGATTATGGCGACAGCCGGCTTGCCGACCCAGCAGGGGACGGCTTGGCCACCCCGACACCCGAGCCGACGGTCACTCTTGATCCCGTTCCCACCGCGACCCCGCGGACGCTGCCGCCAGCGGCGACGACGGATAGCGACAATGGCGATGGGAACCAAGGCATTGCCGCGTGGGTTGCGCGGGGTATGGCTGGCGCGTTCCTCCTGTTAACCGGGTTGATGATGGTGACCGCCCTCCTCTGGAGGCGGGGACTGGGTGGCCTATCCGCGGCCAACGCGCTCTGGGCGAGGGTCTTGAAGGCCGGTTGCTGGATCGGCATCCGGCCAGACCCAGCGATGACCCCGTTCGAATACGCTGATGAATTGGGGCGGGCCATCCCCGCGGCTCATGGACCCGCCAGCCGCGTGGCCTCGCTTTACACGGTGGAACGCTACGCCGAGACATCGTCGGTCCCTGGGGTGGACGACTATGGCAACGGCGCCTGGCGTGAGCTTCGCCGGACGATGGCCCGGTCCTGGGCAAAGCGACGCGTGTTGCGCCGTCGCTGACGATCCCAATGACAAGGAGCGAGCGTTGAATTCGCCGCGGGTGCTCGTCGCGGGAGCGATCAATACCGATCTCGTCGCGCGGACACTGCGTGCCCCTGGGCCGGGTGAGACGGTCACGGGCTCGAGCTTCGCCATCTTTGGCGGTGGTAAAGGGGCCAACCAAGCGGTGGCGGCCGCGCGGGCCGGGGCGGACACGTCGTTGCTCGGCGCCGTCGGCGATGACGCCTTCGGAACCGAGCGCCGCGTCCATCTCGCTGCGGACGGCATTGACTTGGAGTCTGTGGCGACCATATCGGGCGTCGCTTCCGGCGTGGCGCTCATCTCGGTGGAGCCATCCGGTCAGAACCGGATTCTCTACGTTCCGGGCGCGACGCTACAAGCGCAAGCGCATCACGCCCGGGAAGCCGTCGTCCGGGTCCGCCCGAGCGTCGTCCTCATGACGCTGGAACTGCCGCCGGAGACCTTGGCCGCCCTGGTCACCGAGGTGAAAGGTCTCGGTGCCACCATCGCGCTCAACGCCACGCCCGAGCCTGAGCTCGCGAGGCGCTTCCTGCCCGACACCGACATGCTCGTCGTCAACGAGCCCGAGGCGAGCGCGCTTGTCGGCCACACGGTTACGTTGGAATCAAGCGCCGTCGCGGCGGAGGCACTCCGCGGGATGGGGAGTGGCACGGTGATCATCACGTTGGGAGAGCAGGGCGCGGTTGCCGTCT
>DASYWB010000359.1:0-2454 GCA_035936495.1 Thermomicrobiales bacterium | reverse complement strand
ATCGGCAGAATGCCTCGGTCGCGCCGTATAACCGCGCCGATCGCTCGGGTTGATCCATAGCTGCCGCCAAGGACGCCAGCGCGCGTAGGTTTGCGGCCGCGATGGCGATCAACCGGTATTCCCAGGATAGGGCAAGGCCCTCTCGAATGAGGCGTACGGCACGGGCATGGTCGCCCTGATTCACGACGAGGCTCGTCAACTTCAAGAGAATGGCGGAGATCGCATAGGCGTCACGTAGCCGGCGCACAATGACGAGGGCATCCTCCACCAGCTCTATCGCCTGCTCAATATCGCCACGGAGCCGTGCCACATTCCCCAGCGCGGTGAGGATCGATGCGACGCCTCGCTGCTCCCCGGCCAGGCGATAATGACGAAGCGCCTCTGAAAAGAGCAGTTCTGCCCGATCCAGGTTGCCCTGGGCGAGAGCCACCTCTCCCAGCGCCTCCTGGAGGAGCGAACGGCTGATCCCATCGCCAGCGGCATCAGCCACGGCAATACCCTCATCTAAGAACATCGCCGCTCGATCCAGGTCTCCGGTGTGCCGGGTGAGGTGTCCGAGCCCCAGGAGCGCGTCGGCGATCCCCCGCGCATCCCCGAGTGACCGGCAGATCTGCAAGCCCTCCTCGGCCAGGGCGGTGGCACGGCAATGGTCTTTGAGAAAGAACGCGAGCTCCCCCGCCGCGAACATGGCCTTTACCCGCGTCGCCGGTTGCGCGCTCTCCCCCCGCGCGAGTGCTCGCTCCAGCCAGTCGCGCCCTTCGACGAGGTAGCCACGCGCCAGCCAGAAACGACGGAGCGTGCTCGCTAATTGGAGCGCCCTTTCTGCCCCAGGCTGGCCGAGCGTCCACGCAAGGGCGGCCCGGATGTTATCGAGGTCTGCCTCCAGACGATCGAGCCAATCACCTTGCGTGGCCTCGGTCAGCTCCGGAGCGGCCTGTTCGGCAAGAGCCAAGAACCACCCGGCGTGGGCATGCTTGGCCGCATCCTCCTCCCCGTGTGTCGACAGTTCATCCAACCCGTACTCGCGGATGGTCTCCAGCATTGAGAACCGGGTTCCGGCGTCCTCATCCACTCGTCGCAGTAAGCTCCGGTCGACGAGGGAGAGGATCTCTTCCCCAACGGACGGAACCGGGAGGGGACGCTCCTTCGTCTCTCCCTTCCCGTTGGCGAGCTTCTCCATAACGGCGACGGCTGCCTCGTTGGTGAAGCTTCCGGCGAAGACCGCGAGCCGTCGGAAGAGGGTGCGCCGCGGCGGCGAAAGGAGGTCGTAGCTCCACGTAATGGCGTCGCGAAGCGTCTGCTGCCGGGCGGGCAGATCGCGATACCCCCCGGCCAGGAGTGCGAAGCGGTCGGTCAGGCCGGCGAGGAGCTGATCAGGAGACATCGTGCGGACCTGGGCCGCCGCCAGCTCAATCGCCAGTGGCAAACCATCTAATCGCGTGCAGAGCTCGGCGATAATGACGGCATTCTCGTCCGTCAGCACGAAGCTGGGTCGAACCGCGTGAGCGCGCTCGACAAACAACTCCACCGCCTCATATCTAACCAGAATATGTCCACGGCCGGAGCGTGCGCCGTCAGGCACGGCGAGTGGGGCCAGCGGGAGCTCGTGTTCGGCGCGCAGGCGTAGCGGCTCGCGGCTGGTGGCGAGTACCTTCAGGCGGTCACATCCCTCAAGGAGCGCCGCGATTCGCGGCGCTGCCTCAACCACCTGCTCGAAGTTATCGAGGACGAGCAGCAGCTCGCGATCACGCAGCGCGGCCTGGATTATGTCGTCGGACGAGTGCTTGCCGCTTTCCGTCAGCCCCAAGACATGAGCGATGGTCGGGACGACCAGCGATGGGTCGCGCACCGCGGCAAGGGCCACGAAGCACACCCCGTCGGCAAAGTCGCCGGTGATCTGTCGTGTCGCCTCCTGAGCCAGTCGGGTCTTGCCGACACCACCGGGGCCGGTCACCGTGACGAGCCGGACATCTCGATCCAAAATGAGGTCTTGCAGTCCCTCCACCTCGCGCACCCGACCGACGAGCGGGTTCGGCGGAGCCGGCAGGTTGTCGATGCGCTGGTTGGCCGCGATGACCGGCGGGAGGATCGGTTGGATGACGACGGAGGATCGGATCTCGGCTGCCAGCGCGGCCGTCTCCGGGCTCGGCTCGACGTCCAAATCGTCGCACAGCAGGTCAATGCACCGCTCGTAGCGCCGCAGCGCCTCCTCGCGCTGCCCAGCGGAGGCGTAGGCGAACATCAACGCCCGGTGCGCCGCCTCGTCCGTCGGATCATCCGCTAGCAGGGCCTCCACCGCGGCCACCGATGCGAGCGGCCGACCGGCGACCGCGTCGGCCTGGGACAGCTCCAGCGTGGCCCGGCGCCGCGCGGCTCGGAGTTGCGTACGGCGGGCGACGGGCCAGTCGACGTAGGGCTCGTCGGCGAGGAGATCGCCCGAGTAAAGAGCGAGGG
>DASYWB010000358.1:0-2675 GCA_035936495.1 Thermomicrobiales bacterium | reverse complement strand
GCTTGCACACTGGTCGGGAAAAGTTTGCGACAGGCCCAGCGCGATGACCCGTTCGGCCGCAACACCGTCTTCCACAGCTCCTGCCGCGGCATTTGGGTGTCGATCCTCAGTGCCCGTTTGCAAAGGGGTGATGGGGCTGGTTTGACGGGCTGATCCTGGCCCATCGGGCGCCGTTGCAGGTGGTTTCCTGCTTGGAGACTGCCATGTGGACGCCTGCTGACCGCGCGCTGGTTGGGGACTTTGGCTCCGGCCAGGCACTGACGGATGACCAGTTCCGCCTGTTGGAGCCGCTTATTCCGCCCGCCAAGCCCGGGGGGCGACCGCGGACCACGGCTATGCGAAAGCTGCTGGATGGCCTCTTCTATCTCGTGCGCACCGGCTGCCAGTGGCGGCATCTGCCACCACCTCCGGCCTTTCCGCCCTGGCGCACCGTGTACGGCTATATGCGCGCCTTCCTGCGAGACGGGGTGTGGGAGAGCATTCGTCACCCCTTCGTGGTCATGTTGCGCGAGGGCGCTGGGCGGGAAGCCAGTCCCACAGCAGCAATCATCGACACGCAGAGCGTGAAGACCACGGAGAGCGGCGGCCCGCGCGGTTGGGATGCCGCCAAGCGGCTGAAGGGGCGCAAGCGGCACGTCGCGGTGGACACGGACGGGCTGTTGCTTGGCATCCTCGTACATGCGGCCGACATTCAGGATGCCGATGGCCTCGGCGACCTGCTGAAGCGCCTCAAACCACTCTACCTCTGGCTTCGGGCCGTGTTCGCTGACAGCATCTACAATCGGCTTGCGGCCTTGCTCGCCTGCTATCTGGCGGGTCTGGTGCTGATCATCGTTCGCCGCCTCCCAGGCACCACCGGCTTTGTCGTGCAGCCGCGCCGCTGGGTGGTTGTTTGATCGCGAACGGGACGTCAAGCGTCGCGAGGGCTGTGTTCCACCGCCGGATCATGGTTGTTTCCGCAGTCGGCCCTATTGACCGCTGCATCATGCGCCTCGGAACAGGGGTCGCCATGTCGAACGCGCGGTCCGACGCATGCCGGCCGCAATACCCAACCCGGGATGACCCTGCTCGCGTCCCGGCGGGGACGCCTCTCTCCGCCCTGCAGCGGATCCCGTCGGACCTCCTCCTCAAGCGGACCGGATCACGCGGCCTGTTCCGGCCAGGGCTGGAACGGGAGATTGCTGCGCCACATGGCGTGCATGATAACGGCGAGCTTGCGCGCCACCGCCACGGCGGCGTGCTTGAAGCCCATGCGCTTTGCAAGATCCCGGCCCCAGGCCTTGATGGCCGAATCCTGCCGCACGCGCGTCAGCAGGCTGGCAGCGGCCTCGAACAAGTAGGTTCGCATCAGCCGATCGCCCCGCCGGGAAATGCCCCCGGTTCGGTCGATCTCGCCCGATTGATAGCGCGACGGGGTGAGCCCGAGATACGGGCCGACCGAACGGGAGTGGCGGAAGTGCTTGGGTGTCTCGATCGCCGCGGCGTAGCTGGTAGCCACAATGACGCCGACACCGGGGCACGTCATCAATAGACGGCAGGTCGGATTGCCCTTGGCCAGGCTGATCAGCCGCCGGTCCAGCACCGCGATCTGGTCTCGCACGGCCTTCCAAGCCGCGAGCAGCGGATCGATGATGGCGGCGAGCGTGGGCCGCCCGTCGAGAAGTTCGCGCACCCGAAGCGCAAAGGCTCGGCCCGCTCCCTTGCCGGCCATCAGGCCGAAGGTCTTCAGGGTGCTGCGGATCTGATTGGACAGATCGACGGACACGCCCATCAGCTGCGCCCGCGCGCCGACAAGATGACGCACGGCATGGGCTGCGAAACTCTTGACCCGCGCCTCCCGGTACCAGCCCGTGCGCACGAGCTGGGCCAGCGTCTCGGCGTCGTTCGCGTCGGTCTTGTTGCGTTGCAGCGCCGTTGCAGTCCGGGCATGCCGCGCCTCGAGGCACACGACCGGCACGCCGCGTTCCTTGAGGCTGTGATAAAGCCAAGGCGTCAGAAAGCCGGTCTCCAGTCCAACGCGCACCAGTTCGGGCGCATGACGGCGAAGAGCCGTGGCGAGCGCCTCCGGATCGCTTGGCCGTTTGCCGCGCCAGACTGTCCGGCCGGTCTCGTCGAGGACATGGATGGCGGTCTCGTCGTTCGATACGTCGAGGGCAGCATAATGTGGCATGAGGCTCTCCCGCGCCGATGAGGAAAAGGTCATCAGACCTCAACGCCCCCCGCCGGGCAGCTCTGCCGCGGGTCGCGATCAGCGCATGTCGAAAGATCGCTCGGCTGGTTCGGCCGATGGCGCCGGCTGTCCAAGGACTACGAGGCACTGCCCGAGGTCTCCGAGGCAATGGTCACCCTGGCCGCGATCCGCCTAATGCTTCACCGCCTCGCCCATCCCAATCGCAGGCGACTGCCAGCAGCATAACTTTCAAAACGGGCTGTAACGCATAATGCGCAATAGCATCGCGGCACTGTGCAGGAGAGGCCGATGACCCACATATACGTGATCCACGAAAATGCGGCGTGGCTCGAGCCTCTAGCGCGCGCACTCGACGCGGAAGGGCTGGCTTGGCGCGACTGGTTTCTGGACCGGGGCGCTTTCGATCTGTCGCAACCGCCACCGCAGGGCGTGTTTTACAATCGGATGAGCGCCTCCTCGCACAGCCGAGATCATCGCTACGCGG
>DASYWB010000357.1:0-3887 GCA_035936495.1 Thermomicrobiales bacterium | reverse complement strand
GGATAGAAGTAGAAGTTGGCGTGGACGACGGAGCAGCCGTAGGAACCAAATCAGAGAGAGGATCTTCGCTTCCGAGATAAGGGGCGAGATCAATCTTCTTGCCACCGTCAAAATCAATCTGCAATACATACGATTGGGCCGCTGGATCAACTTTGTAGACAAAAACAAATGCATCGCTCTCGTGCTCGCCTAGGCTCGTGCCGACCATATCACCCATACTAGTAAGTTGAAGGGATTTAGCAACTCCATCGACGAGATCTCCTGCCTCATCCACCTCTTGACCATCGACCAATACCTGAAAGCTATCACTATCCAGTCTTTCCGTAGCTTCACCAACATTGCTTATGTCCATCGTCACTAGAAGGTAACTCCGACCATCGCTAGGCCTACCTAAGCTTAGCGGGCAGTCGAACGTTGCTGCTTTCATGGCCCCGACCATACGGAACTCAAGGTTGGAGGCGGTAAGCACAGCAACCCGCGTGGCGGTGGGCTTTGCCGGATCCGTGATTGGGGAGCTCGATGTTCGGTCGTCTTGGCTCCGGGCGCTTGTCGGTGCAGAAGTCCGGGGCTGACTCGTGGTCGTTACAACGCCGGCGACTAGTTGGTCGCCGCCTTCTATGTCCTGATCATTGTCAGAATCGGCAATCAATGCCCACATAATCAAGATCGCTACACCGATAGCAGCCCATCCTTTCTTGGATAAGCGCCTGCGCTTCTGTAGACCGCTAGGCGGTGCCAGAGATGATGATCTGTTCTGCTGGGGCACGCGACGGCCGGCGGGCTGGAGAGCAGGCTGAGACACCGTTGAATCATTCGCTGACGGCACCGCAGTAGATATAGCCTCCCCCACATTCGCCGCAAAAGCGTTGATTCGGCTGGAGTTGTGAGCCGCAGCTTGTGCAAAACTTTGCCACCTCTGAACTCCTCTCGCCACGGCAGCTCATAGAGATTCATTATATTGCTCACACTTTAGCTTGCCGTAAGGTTATGCGCCGGTCTCAATCCAGTCAACGGTTGCGCGGCCAATTGACGGCGTGCCCGATTGACACCTCGCGTAACCTCGGTACACTAGCGCGACTATTGGGCGCTTGGGAGAGCTGGATGGTCCGGGCGCGTTGAGCCGCACAGTGTAGTGTGGCGGTTTTCGATTCCCAAGCGCGGAGGGTGCGATGACGACCCGATCCCACGCTGCCGATGATAAGTCTCGACGCCAGGCTTTCACACGGGACCGGCCCGGAGGCACGGCCGGTCACAACCCTCACTGGCTTTCGATCAACGAAGCCTGCAAGCTGCTGGGCGTCGATCAATCCACGCTCCGGCGCTGGAGCGACGATGGGAAGGTGCCGGTCTTCCGAACGCCTGGCGGGCACCGGCGCTATGCCGAGGACGAGCTGCTCGCTTTCCTCAATAGCGGTCCCCGGCGGCAGGAACAGCCCCGGGTCAGCCGTCAGGCGCTGACCGATCGCTCGCTTTCCGCCTATGAGGACGACTACATTCAGGGCGCGCGCGAGCGCCGCTGGTTCCAGACCTATAGTCAGGCGACGCTGGACGAACACCGCCGTCTTGGACGGCGTTTGGTCGACCTCGCTATCCGCTATGCCGCGACAAGCCAGCCAATGAGCGAACGCGCGACGCTGCTCCGTGAGGGGCAGGAGATCGGTGAGCACTACGGACGTTCCGGGGCAGGTGCCGGGTTGACGATTGCTGACACGGTTGATGCCTTTCTCTACTTCCGCTTGCCGATCGTGCAGGCGGTGATGGGCATGATCGATGAGGAAGGCTTGCCGGCAAAGCGGGCCGTCCGGCTCTTTGCCGAGATTAGTCAGTTCATGGAGCATGTGCTGGTGGCGACCGTTCGCGCCCATGAGACCGGGGTTGATGCCCGCCCAGCCCGTGAGCGGGCGATGGCCACCGCCCGCGCGACCGTACCGAACCGGCGGTAGGCGGGTATCCCCGAGCCGGCTCGCGTAGGTGGGGTTGCCGGGAAACTCATCTCTTCGAGTACTATCATTCGTACTATAAGGAAAGAGGGGCGCCGCGTTGGTGCCGGCGACCTGTGCTTCGGGAGACCGAGCGCATGCCATGCGCCCCGACTACTACCTGCGGCCGGTTTCGATCCCGCGCCTCCGCCGCTGAGGCAGGAATCGGCCGGCGTTTAGGACCTAGACCTGTATATCCCGGGAGAATAATGATGCGTTTGATATCCGCCGCGATGGCCGGTGCACTGGCGGCACTGCTGATGCTGGCCGTGCAGCTGGTCTGGAGACTGACCGGTGGGGCCGAGGGGACGGTCCCGAGCCTTCCGGAGGTGATCGTGGCCGCGGTGGCCCGGCTAACGCCCCTGAGCGTGTTCGGCGCGGCGACCGAGAACTTCGGCAGCTTGGCAAAGAAGACGCTCTTCGTCTCGGTCTTGATCGGCATCGTGGCGGTCGGCGCGTTGGCGGGAACGTGGGCCGCGCGTATCGCGCGACGCATGCGGTCCGGGTTTGGTAGTCACGTCGCTGCCGGCTTGCTTGTCGCCCTGGGCCTCTTCCTCTTCACGATGCTGGTTGTGGCGCCGGTTGCCCACCTCGGGACGTTCGGATCGGATAGTCGCCACGCGACACAGCTTCAGCTGCAATTGTCGATCACCTTCGTGCTATTCGGCTTGGCTTGGGCCTGGTTCGCTCCCATGCGGCAGCCGGTCGCCGCGGGCGGATTGAGCGAGGGTCTCCCCATCAGCCGCCGGGCGGTCGTTGGAGGGGGTGCGCGGGCGACGCTCGCGCTCATCGGGGTGAGCGTCGTTGGGGCCAGCGCCCGGCGGTTGTTCGAGCCGGCGACGGCGAGCGGCGATCCCGCGACAAGCCGGGAAGCGGCCCGGAAGATTGCCGAAGCCGCGCGTCAGCGGCCAGCGTCGCTGGACGCCACGCCGTCGCTCGTCGCCAATCCGGCCGCGTTGTTCGCTCAACTTGACGCTTCCGGCGACCTAAGTCCGGTCATCACCTCGAACGCGGACTTCTATCATGTCTCCAAGAACATTTCCGATCCCCGCGTTTCGGCTGACGGGTGGAGCCTGCGGGTGACGGGCTTGGTCGATCAAGAGTTGACCTATACGCTCGATGACCTCTTGGCGCGGGCAACGACCCGGAAGATCACGACGCTCTGCTGCATTTCGAATCAACTGAACGGCGATCTGATCGGGACGGCCGAGTGGCAGGGTTTCCCGCTGCGGTCGCTTCTTAACGAGGCTGGAGTCAAACAGGAGGCGGTGGACATCAAGCTGAGCGCGGCCGATGACTACGCGGATTCGATCCCTGTGGGCCGAGGGATGGACCCGGACACGATCATCGTGGTCGGCATGAACGGGGAACCACTGCCGGCGGACCACGGGTTCCCCGCCCGCCTGATCGTTCCTGGGATCTACGGCATGAAGAACCTCAAGTGGCTGCGAGAGATCGAGCTGGTTGACGAGGATTTCCAGGGCTACTGGCAGACTCGCGGCTGGAGCGACGAGGCGCGCGTGAATATCTGGGCTCGGATCGACAACCCCGGTCCAGGCGAGGCGCTGGATCCGGGTCCGGCAACGATCGCGGGGGTCGCCGCGGCGGGAGACCGGGGCATCTTTCAGGTGGACGTGAGCTTGGACGATGGGGAGACGTGGGGAATCGCCACGTTGGAGGAGGCAATTAATCCACCACTGACCTGGGCACGCTGGGTTCTGCCGTTCGATGCCGAGCCGGATGCTGAGCTGAACATCCGGGTGCGCGTCACCGACGGCGAGGGCGTGACAGCGTCCAAGGATCGCAACCCACCGCTGCCCGATGGCGCCACCGGCTGGCCTTCACGGCGAGTGCGGGTGGAAAGCGTGTAGCCGTCAGCTCGGACGGATCCGGTCGGGTCGGGCATCG
>DASYWB010000356.1:0-12453 GCA_035936495.1 Thermomicrobiales bacterium | reverse complement strand
CGACCGCGTGGACGCCGAGGACGAGCGCATCGCCAAGGAGATCGTGACTGAGCTCCTGCAGCGAATGGGCGTCCCGGCCGAGGCCGTGGCGGTCGATAACCCCTCGTTGGTGCCGTTGGATGGGGACGACCCTCCGACGATCTTCATCGACATCCTAGGGCGCGATCTGGGACAGCTCATCGGTCGCCGGGGCGACAATCTGGGTCAGTTGCAGTATCTCGTCAATCTCCTGGTCAACCACCGGCTCGAGACGTTCACCCGCGTCATCCTCGACGTCGAGGGGTATCGATCGCGCCGGGAGGAATCACTGATCGGCCTGGCGGAGCGCGTCGCCCGGCAGGTCGCGCGGAGCCGGCGCCCAATGGTGCTGGAGCCGATGCCGCCGAACGAGCGCCGCGTCATCCACCTGTCGTTGCGGCAGAATCCGGACGTGACCACCCAGAGCAGCGGTGAGGGCAACATGCGGCGCGTCACGGTCCAGCCGAGTGACTGACCGTGCGCGACGGGACCCCGGAAAGCCACGACCGCCGGCGACTCGACGCGAGCGCGAGCGCGACCCGTCGTTGCCGCCCCGCTCCTGGCGCTCGGGCAACCGTTCATCCCCGGCGAGGCAGCCGCTGGAGCCAGGCCAGACCTTTGATGGCCTGCAGTCGGAACGAACGCCCCAATATCTGGTTATCGGCCACATCGCGGCCGACCTCCAGCCGGATGGCCAGGTGGTGCTGGGCGGGACCGCGCTCTATTCGGCGCTGACGGCCGCCCGGCTCGGCTGGCGCGTCGCGGTGCTGACGCGGGGCGTCTTCGGCAAGACGGTAGCGGGCATGGACGTGCCCTCGCTGGAGCCGTACGGCGACAAGATCAGCATCATCTGCCAGGATGCCGATGTTCCGACGACATTCGTCAACGAGTACCTCGCCGACCGCCGGGTGCAAACGATCAAGCACTGGGCGGGTGAGATCGACTTGCGCGGGCTGCCGCCCCACTGGCGCAACGCGCGGGTGATCCACCTCGGCCCAATTGCGCAGGAGATCGACCAGCGGCAGACCGGTTCCCTGACCCCCGAATTCCTTGGGGCTACCCCACAGGGATGGATGCGTGATTGGCCGCGCGAGACTGGCGGCCGCGTCCGGCACATCCACTTGCGCCTCGCGCCGTCACTGCTAGGTCGGCTCGATGGTGTCGTCGTCAGCGTCGAGGAGAACAGCCAGTCCCGCGAGGTCGTCGAGCGCGTTGGGAGTCACCGGCTGGGGGCGATCACGCAGGGGCCGGATGGCGCGCGGATCATCTACGGCGGGGAGCGCGCCGACCTGCCGGGATTTCGAATTGACACGGTCGACCTGACCGGCGCGGGCGATGTCTTCGCGGCGGCGTTCTTCGTCCGGGCCACCGACCGCAAGGCCTCGGCGGTCACCGCCGGCCGCTTCGCCAACGCGGTCGCCGCGCTGAGCCTGCGAGCGGTCGGCGCCGGTGGCATCCCGACGCTAGACGAAGTCGAAGCCCTCCTGGCCGCGACTTCCGAGTATCCAAGCCGCCGGCGGTCCTGATCCGCAACGTCCACAAACTGACTCTATGTGACGATCTAGCGTCTTCAACGGGATAATGCCTAAGATTTAGGTAATCATTTCCTAATACCGATTTGGCAAGGAGCATGGGTCATGGCCACCAAACTCATCAACATCTCACTCCCCGAAGAGCTCCTACGGCAGATCGACGAGGCCGCCGCCAAGGAAAATCGCGGCCGCAGTGAGTTCTTGCGAGAGAGCGCCCGGCGTCGCATCAGCGACCAGCGATGGCGCGCATTGCAAGAGATCGGCGCCAAGCGTGCTCGTGAGCTGGGGATCTCGACAGAGGACGATGTGGAGGACTTCCTCGACTCGCTGCCGGAGTAGCGGCAGATGCAGAGAGTCGTCATTGACGCCAACGTCTGGATTTCCGCGTTCCTCCTTCCCGGTAGCATTCCAGGGGAGGTGGTGAATCTCGCCCGGACAAACCAGATACGCTCGATTCTATCGGCAGAGTTAATCGATCAGATCTACCGGTCTTTACCAAAGCTCGGCTACTCACAAGAGGATGCCGCGGTAGCTCGGGTCGAGATACGCGAGATCTCCGAGCTCGTCGTGCCCGCGATCCGTTTGGTCGTCATCACGGCGAAGGAGTCGGATAACCGAGTCTTGGAGTGCGCGGTCGCGGGCCGCGCCGATGTCATCGTCACCGGCGACCGTAAGCATCTGCTGCCGCTCGGCAGCCACGCCGGTATCCCCGTCATGACCCCGGCCGAGTTTCTCCAGGCACGAACCCTCGGGTCACGCCGGGGCATCCGCCAATGCATCTCGGCTCTTCCCCGAACACTTCGCCCAGGCGACTGGGCGGCAACGGCCGCACTGGCGAGCTAGGCAGCCGGCACCGAGTTGTCGCCGCAGACGAATCATACGAGTCGCTTCGCGCTGGGATGTCCTGCCCTCTTTGCCGCGTCGTCAACCATTGGTAGGATAGAGCGTACAAAGTCCACGCCAAAAGACCGTCACGGGGCACCCATGACCGAGAGCGGGCAAAGCGCCCTGCCGCCGATTCACGCGAACCTTCTCGGGGAAGCTCGGATCCGCGTTGGCATGCGCACGATACCCGAGGATGCATGGCCACGGCGGAACGCCCGGAGCTTGTTGCTCCTGCTGCTCATGACCCCTGGCCACCGGCTCCCACGGGATCGGGTGATCGACCTGCTCTGGCCGGAGGTCGCGCCGGAGCGAGCGATCAACGCGCTCTACGTGGCACTTCACGGCCTGAGACGCGTCCTCGAGCCGGATTTGGGCGCCGGACGCACATCCGCCTACATCGAGTCCAGCGCCGAGAGTATCGGCTTCCGCGCCGGGGCGATGGTCCTCGTTGACGTTGAGGCCTTTGACGCTGGGTTGGCGCTGGCCGAATCCGCTCCCAGGGACCAGCGCCGCATGCGCCTCCGCCAGGCATTGGCGCTCTACGGCGGTGAGCTCCTTCCGACCGACCCCTACGAGGACTGGCCCGTCGCCCGCCGCGAGGCATTGCACCGGGCCTGGGAAGGAGCGGTGCTCGACCTCGCCGCCCTGGATTTGGCAGCCGGTGAGTCGCAAGCCGCCGTCGCTCCATTGGAGAAGCTGATTGCGACCGACTCCACGCATGAGGAGGCTCATCGTGCCTTGATGCGCGCCTACGCCGCTGCCGGCCAGCGGGATCGCGCGCTCCGGCAGTACGCCCGGTGTCAGTCCGCCTTGGAGGAGGAGCTAGGAACCGGGCCAGATGAGGAAACCGAAGCGCTCTATGCGGCCATCCGGGCCGCCGCGCCTGAGTCGCCCGCGACACATGGAGTCGTCTCCGCGCGCTTCAATAACCTTCCGGCTCCGCCCACGCCGACCGTCGGACGCGAGCGCGAGAGAGAAATCATCCAGGGGCTCCTCTGGCGCCAAGACGTGCGCCTGGTGACGCTGACTGGTCCCGGTGGGATTGGCAAGACGCGCCTCGCGCTCGACGTTGCCATCAGTCTCGTCGAGGACTTCGCGCACGGCGTCGTCTTCGTTCCACTCGCCACGGTGCGCGACCCCGCCCTGGTGCTCCCCGCCATCGCGCGGACCCTCGACGTCGGAGAAGAGCCGAATCAGCCGTTGGCGGCGACGCTCCAGGCGCACCTCCGAGAGCGTGAGCTGCTGCTCGTGCTCGACAACGTCGAGCAGGTGCTAGAAGCCGCGGTGGAGATCGGGGCGTTGCTCGCGGCCTGCGCCTCCCTCACCGTGCTCGTCACCAGCCGGGAGCGTCTCCGTCTCCGTGGTGAGCATGTCCACGAGGTTCCACCTCTGACGGTCCCCCATCCGGAGCGCCTGCCGGCCCCGGCAACGCTAGGTCGCTATGGCGCCATTGCCCTCTTCCGGCAGCACCTACGGTTGGTCCGTCCCGATTTTGACATCACCCCCCAAAACAGCGCGATGGTCACCGCGATCTGTCGCCACCTGGAAGGTTTGCCGCTCGCGATCGAGCTGGCCACCGCGCGCGCGCGCTTTCTCACCTTGCAGGACTTGCTGGATGGCTTGGTGAACAGGCTGGACCTCCTCCAAGATGGCCCGCGCGATCTCCCTGCCCGGCAGCGGACGCTGCGCGATACCATCGCCTGGAGCTACGACCTGCTCATCCCGGAAGAACAGGTGGTCTTTCGCCGTCTGGCGGTCTTCACCGGAGGTTGTGCACGAGCAGCGGCAGAGACCGTGTGTGCAGCGTCAGAAGGCCCCACGCTGGCGAAAAGCCGGCTCCACTCGCTGGCCGAGAAACACTTGGTCCGATGGGAGGAGACCGATGACGAGCCCCGGCTGACGATGCTGGAGACCGTCCGCGAGTTCGCCGCAGAGCGGCTACAGGAGAGCGGCGAGGAACCGGAGCTTTGCCGGCGGCATGCGGTCCACTACCTGACGCTTGCCGAGCGAGCGGAGCCGGGCTTCGTGGGACCCGACCAAATCACCTGGATCGACCGGCTAGAGGCCGAGCAGGGCAACCTCCGGTCGGCGCTTGGCTGGGCGCTTGATCGGCCGGGCCAGCTAGACGGGTTGGCGGCACGCGCCGCCGCCGCGCTCTGGCGCTACTGGTGGTTCCGCGGACGTTTGAGCGAGGGCATCTCATGGTTGGACCGCGCGGCATCCCTGCCGGGGCTGGAGCCCTCCGCCCGTGCGCACGTCCTGCTCGCGATGGCGGAGCTCGTCGAGACCAAGAGCGACTATGCCCGTGCGGCAGCATTATTCAGCGAGGCGCTAGCTCTTAGCCAGGGCGCTGGCGACCGTGCCGGCGCCGCCCAGGCTCTTTGCGGCCTCGGGCAAATTGCCCAAGACGAGGGCAACTACGATCAGGCCGTTGCCTGGCATCAGGAAGCGTTGTCGCTTTACCGGGAAGTTGGGAACCGGCGGGAAGAGGCCGGCGTCCTAAGCAACCTGGCAAGCGTCGCCTACTACCGGACTAACATCGATACCGCGACGGCCCTATGGGAGGAGGCGCTCCAGATCGTCCAAGAGCTCGGCGATCGCCGTGCTGCCGGCTTGACGCTCGGGAACTTGGGCGCGGCAGCGGTAACTCGTGGCGACTTCGACCAGGCTGTCGAGTTGCACCAGCGAAGTCTTGCCGTCGCGCGACAGATGAACGATCTCGGCTGGATCGCCCATCAGCTCAGCAACGTCGGCGAGGTCATGTACTTGCGCGGAGAGGGAGATCCCCTCGGCCTCTTGGAAGAGGCGTTGGTGCTTCTCCGTCAGATCGAGGATAAGCAGGCTGAAGCGAGCGCCCTCACCTATATGGGCAATTGCCTGTGGGACCGCGGTGAGAAGCCGCGCGCCGCATCCCATTACGCGGAAAGCTTAAGATTGTGCCAATCCACCGGCGACCGCACGACCATCGCGAACATCGCGCTTCTGGAGCGCGTGGCGGCGGTCGCCCGAGCAGGCGAGCAGCCATCGCTGGCCGCCCGCCTGCTCGGATCGGCCGAGTCGCTGCGGGAAGCTCTCGGCGCGCCGCTGATGCCCTTCTTACAGCCGGTCTATGAACAGATACTTGACCAGGTCAGGTCCGAATTGAGTGACACCGATTTCATGACCGCCTGGACGAGCGGCCGGGAGATGGCGCTTCCGGCGGCCATCAGCGCGGCACTTTCCGTCTGCCAGGGTGCATCGGGCTCGCTCCCCGCGTGTATCCCAGCGTATGGCGCCGCTGGCGGCGATCATCCGAGCGCCGACGCCTAGCTCCACACCGCGCGGGTCGGCTCCGCGCTCCCGTGAAAGATTTCTGAAAGAATCGCTCGCTACGCTCATCTCACGGCAATACCGTGATCCGCCGGGACCATAATCCGCGGATCATCTCCGCGTTGCCACATCCCTGGACGGGGTTGTCGCGCGTCGTGAGTGAGGGAGTGACATGCAGATTCAGCGATCTCCCACACTCGTCAACGCTTGCGCCAAGGCGACGAATCCCATGACCCGCGCATCCGAGGCGCCGCCGCACGCGTCTGCCGCTCACGCGTATTCAGCCGATCGGTGTGGGAGTGCGTGCATCACCGAGACCGCACGTGCCCCGCCCAGGGGGTAGTAGAGGAAAGGCTTAACAGATCGGACGACACCACCAGCTCAAATTCCATAACGCGAGAAAAGGAGTATCGAAATGAACAAGATCACCGTTCCCATGTTGGCCCTGATCGTCATACTCGCCGGACTGGTCGCTGTTGGCCGCCCGACACCTGACGCGGGCGCTCAGGACAGCACCGCTTCACTCGCTAGCCATCCACTGGTCGGTGCATGGCTGCTGGATATCGACGCTGAGGACCCCGAGAACGCGCCAAGTCTGGCCATCTTTTCGTCAGACGGGACGTATCTGGAGGTCGATGTAGATGGGACCGGAATCGGCGTCTGGGATGCCACCGGCGAGCGCGCGGCTAACCTGACCATCCTCTTCTCTGATGAGGGTGGAAGCTACAAGGTCCGGGCGGCTGTTGAGGTCGGTGAGACGGGCGAACAACTCAGTGCAAGCTACACGTTCGAACCCACCATCGCGGGCGAGAACTTGGGCGAATTCGGGCCGGAATCGGCCACGGGAACTCGCATTGCCGTCGAGGCAATGGGCGAGCCGGTTGGTTCATCCGACGAACTAGAAGCGATGTTTGAGGGAGCCGAAGGCACCCCGGACGCCTAAACGACGCCAGCGGCCGAGGCGCGAGGGGAGAGACAGCCCTCCCTTCGCGCTTCGCGTTCGCAATCCCGATTGAGCGATACGTGTGATTGAGCGTTATTCCGGGCTGGCCGGCTTGGGGCATGCCGAACGCGTGGTGCGATCCTGCCTCGGAGAAGGGAGGAGCCGTGGCTTTGAATGAACCGTCTAAACACATATCACGTGCTTCCCATCCCGACGATTCGGATCAGGAACCAGTATCATCCCGGATCTACGATTCCTTCATCGTCCGCCTCTGGCGAGTCGAGGACTCGACGACACTACTACGCGCCGAGATCGAGCATGTGCAAACGGGATTGTTCTTGGAGGAGCTCCACGTCCCCCTGGACTGGATCCTGGCAGCCATCGCGAGCTACTTGCAGCCACCACTACCGCTCCCGACGGAAGACACGGGCGGTGACCAGATATAGCCGGAAGCGAATCCGATTGGCTAAGAGCTTGCGCCAATAGGCCATGGGCGGCGCGGTGGACGGGTGTCCCACCGGTAGCGGCTCCAGCCCTCGCGCACGGGCCGGGCCACGATAAGCGTCGTTGGCGCGGCACAGCAACGCTTAACAAGGTGGAGGTCAACGACGTTTCTTCGTCTGTGCGAAAGGATGGCATAACGTGGCCAGTAGATCACTCACCATTGGGCAGGTTCTAACCCTGCTTGCAGAAACGCCGCCGCGCATCGCCGCGCTTACCGCCGGTCTGGCACCAGCTCAACTGCATGCCACCCCCAACCCCGATGAGTGGTCAGCAAACGATGTGCTCGCCCATCTCCGTGCGTGTGCCGATGTCTGGGGCAACTGCATCGCGGCGATAATCGCCGAGGACACACCGACGCTGCGGGCGGTCAATCCCACGACCTGGATCAAGAAGACCAACTATCGCGAACTGGAATTCCGGCCCTCGTTCCGCTCGTTTGCCGCGCAGCGTGCCGATCTATTGGCAGTCCTGGAACCGATGCCGCACGAAGGCTGGTCACGTGCGGCGACGGTGACGGGGGCGGGAAAGGTACTCGAGCGGACCGCGCTGTTCTATGCGCGGTGGCTGGCTCGCCATGAGCGGCAGCACGTCAAGCAGGTCGAACGCATCGTCAACACGATGCACGGGTAGCAACGGCCATTCCCTGAGCAGGCGGCCCGACAAAGCCTTCGCCGACCCGATAGCCGCAGCTCCTGGCCTTTCCCCACTCGGGCGGGTCGAAGTCAGCGCCACACGCCGGGCAGGCGACACCTTCTTACCTATTGGCGCAAGCTCTAAGTCTTACCTATAATCTCCTCATCTCTTGCCTGATCGGGAGGAGACAGCCGCCCGTTGTTCGTTGCCATCCGCGCCATGAACCTGTGCTCGCGCTTCCGTGAGATCCCGTGCGGCTGGTATATCCGCCTAACTATCGCTTCTCGCCTCAATCACATCGCGCGCCGCCACAGGACCCGCTCATCGTTCACAGAGAATCTCCCAGCGGCACGCCAAACCCGGCCACCGTGGTGC
This sequence comes from Thermomicrobiales bacterium, assembly GCA_035936495.1. GTDB lineage: Bacteria > Chloroflexota > Chloroflexia > Thermomicrobiales > UBA6265 > DASYWB01. Next base: position 4,254 of record DASYWB010000356.1, on the reverse strand, counting down.
CAATGTGCGGGTAGAGGGGCCGGCAGATGGGGCGTCAATCAGCTTGTGGGATAAAAGACATGGCCGCCCGAAGTGTCACGAGTGAGGGGGAGGGAGTATAGGAACCAGGCGAAATGCTCCTCAAACCCATGAGGGGATATAAGACAGCGCCGGTCGAAACTGCCGGATAGGGGGGAGCATCGCTGGACCATAGCAACGAAACCTCACCCACCGGCGGCACGCCACGGGCGGGCCACCGGAAACTGCCGGACGCTGGGGAATTCGGTCCTCGCCTCTCGCCACCGCTCCGTGCGGCGCTCCCCGGCACTGCCCAATAGGGGGAGAGCTACCCCGCCCGAATAATTGGGCTCTCGCCGGGCGCGACCGACGGAGCGGGTTGCTCGCACGCCCAGCGCCGCTCCACCGGTCGCGGTGTCCCCCTTCGCACCGCCACCGCCGCCACCCGCCACCGGTTCAGCCGCCGCCCGGCCACCGCCGTCGCCCTCCTCGGCCTCCCGCGACAATGAAATGGCCCTGGGGATGGCGCCACGCCCCTACCGCACGCGACCGGGGCGGGTTAGGATAACCGACCCGAAACGGTAGCAAGGGTGAGCGGACACTCCCTAGGCGGAGCGGCCCAGCCGTCGCCGCATTCGCGAGAGACCCACGCACTTACCCACGCAGTGGCTCGTTGCGTGAGGAAGATCCACCCCCTAGAATCCGCTCGTCGGATCCAACATGCGAGAAGCCGGGACGCGGCCGCGGTGAGGTGGGCGATGGGTGGGGGGTTGTGACCGATGCAATAGCCTTCGGCTCTATCCTTCGCCGCTTCCGACTCGCGGCCGGCTTGACTCAAGAGGAGTTGGCCAAGCAGTCCGGGCTGAGCGTACGTGGCATTAGTGACCTGGAACGAGGGGCCCGCACCAATCCCCAGCGGGGAACTCGCGCGCGCCTGAGTCAGGCACTTCAGCTGGGCTCTAGGGAGCAAGCAGAGTTCGACCTGGCTGGGCGCACCCGGCCGCGGAAAGGAGCGGGTTGGGATGGTGTCGGGCGCCACGAGCCTGTCCTGCCCGTGTCGCTCACATCGTTTGTCGGCCGCGAGGTCGAAGCTGCGCACGTCCGCTCACTGCTGCGCCGCGCTGACGTCCGCCTCGTCACCCTCACCGGCCCCGGCGGTGTGGGCAAGACTCGGCTCGCCGTCCACTTGGCCGAGGCCGCAGCGCAGGATTTTGCCGACGGTATCTCGTTTGTGCCACTGGCAACCGTTCGTGACCCTAATCTGGTCTTTCCCGCAGTCCTCCATGCATTGGGACTCCGGGACGCCGGTCAACGGTCGCCGGCCAGGTCCGTTGCGGTGGCGCTGCGAGATAAACATCTGCTGCTGATCCTCGACAATTTTGAGCATGTGCTTGCCGCCGCTCCGACGTTGGCCGATCTCCTGGCTGCCTGTCCCGCACTGACTATTCTCGCCACGAGCCGATCGGTTCTGCGGATTTCCGGGGAGCACGTTCACGCCGTTCCCCCGCTTCCTTTGCCCGACTGCGAGCCGCTGCCGGCCATTGAGCAGTTATCCGATATCGCGGCGATTCGTCTCTTCGTCGACCGGGCGCGGGCAGCGGCGGGCTTCGCCCTCGGGCCTGGAAACGCCACGGAGGTTGCCGCGATCTGTCATCGCCTCGACGGGCTGCCGCTGGCAATCGAGCTAGCTGCCCGCCAGATACGCTTGCTCTCGCCGCGCGATCTTCTCAACCTGTTGGAGCATCACTTGCCGGTGCTCGTGGACGGCCCCCGCGATCTGCCCGCCCGTCTCCAGACGATGTCCGATGCCGTCGCCTGGAGCTACGATCTGCTCTCACCCGAGGTGCAAGCGCTCTTCCGCCGGCTCTCCGTCTTCGTCGGCGGATTCACCATCAGCGCTGCGTCTGCGATCTGTGATTCGAACGATGGGGCAGACAGGGATGTTTTGTCCCGCATCGCCTCGTTGGTCGATCAAAGCCTCATCACCAGAATGGACCGACCAGTTGGAGAGCCTCGCTTTACGATGCTGGAAACGATCCGCGAGTTCGGACTCGAGCGGCTCGCCGAGTCGGGCGAAATCGACGAGGTGCGACGCCGGCACGCCGCTCACTTCCTAGCCCTCGCCGAGCGCGTGCGGCCAGAAATGGAAGGGCCGCGTGGGCAGGAAGTGCTCGCCGCGATTGAGGTCGAACACCCTAATCTCCGCGCGGCGCTTTCGTGGGCCTGTGATAGGCGTGAGGCCGAGTTCTGTCTACGCTTGACCGGGTCTCTCTGGAAGTTCTGGCAAGTACACGCCCATATCGTGGAGGGCCGCGGTTGGTTGGCACAGGCATTGGCGGTCAGCGAGGGAACGACATCTAGGCTTCGGTGGCAACCTCTCTACGCGGCGGGCAGCTTTGCCCGCCAGCTGGGCGACTATTCACGGGCGGTTGCATACAGCGAGGAGCTGCTCGCTCAGGCAAAGTTAGCCAGGGATGACTTCCACGCCGCGCTGGCACTGTTGACGCTCGGCCTCGTCGCATACAACCAGGGGGCGCAGCGCGCGGCGCAGGCGCGGCTTGAGGAGGCGCTGCCGTTGTTTCGCGCCCTCGGACACGACCACGCAGAAGCGATGGTACTGTCATTTCTTGGAGATGTCAGCGGGCTCCAGGGGGATCATGCTGCTGCAGCCGATCACGTCGAGCGGGCCTTGGCGACGTGGCGATCGCGCGGCGATAGTTGGGGTGTTGCCATCGCACTCGGCCACATGGGAAACAGCCTGCGCGGTCGGGGAGCATACGAGCCGGCGGCAGAATGCTATCGCGAGAGCCTTCTGCTCCGAGCACAGTTGGCGGACTCGCTCATGATAGCCGACTGCCTGGAGGAATGGGCCTCTCTCGCTGCCATGGACGACCAGCCGGAGTGGGCGGCACACCTACTCGGGGCGGGAGCAAGGCTGCGCGATCGATATGGGATGCCACGACCACCAGCGTGCGAGGCCACCTATCGACGCGTGACAGAAACGGTGAGTACTCTCCTAGGACAGCGAGGTTTCGCAACCGCCTTCGCGGCAGGCGAAGCGTGGACGATGGAACAGATCATCGCGCAAGCGACCGCCGAAGCTGCCGGCAATGGGCAGAATTCTGAAGCGGTGGCGCCCAACGCCGCGGCACGACGCATCGGCCTGACGCGGCGTGAAGTCGCGGTGCTACGCCTACTCGTCGACGGCAGCACGGACCAGGAGATTGCCGATGCCCTTTTCGTTAGCCGCCGAACAGTGACATCCCATGTGGCAAGCATCCTGGCGAAACTCCAGGTATCTTCGCGCACCGCCGCTGCCGCCCGTGCGATCCGGGCGCAACTCATCTGACCGCTCTCCCTGTGCGGCTGGTGTATCCAGCCAGCGCCTACGTCATCCCGAAATACCGTACTCCTACCGATGTGTTCGCATCTTCACGGGCGCATACTGCTCTTGCGCTGGCCCCGGTCCAGCAGCCAATCGGCGCCGCCACGCTGATCGTGCAGCCATCGAAGAAAGGAGAGTGGGATGCGTTCATACGTCATGACGTTGCTTTTCCTCGTCGCGGCGGTACCGCTGGCCGGTACGGTCGGGGTAGCGGCGGAGCAAACCGCCACCCCGCCCGGAGAGGTTTCGGCGCGCGCTACGAAAGCGGAGCTTGCCCGCCGGTTTTACGAGGAATTCCACGCGGGCAATGTGGCAGTCGCCGACGAGATCATCGCGCCGGATGCAGTCTTCCACATGGCCGGCGGCGACGTCGACTTGGACGAGTCGAAGCAGACAGTGGCCGCGATCCAGGCCGCCTTCACTGATGTGGAGTGGCCAGTCGAGGACACCGTCGTCGAGGGCGACAAAGTGGCCGTTCGGTGGACTTTTCGCGGCACGCATGTGGGCGAATTCGGAGGCATTCCCCCCAGCGGCAATCGCGTCGAGGTGTCGGGGATCTCGATCCTGCGGATCGAGAACGGACGGATTGTGGAGGGGTGGATTGAGTTCGATAGTCTCAGCCTGCTCCAGCAACTCGGCGCATCGCCGGCAGCGACGCCTGCACCCGCTGCCTCGTCACGTTCTGAGATGTGGCCGCCAACACGGCTAATCCACTCCGCCACACGGGGATCGAGCTGACCGCGGGGAGGGGCAAAGCATCGCGTCTAAATCCGGCGTGGTAATTGGGAAACACCGGACCGCAGTAGGGGTTCTCGCAAGAAGGGCTCGCGGAGTGGAGCGAACTGCATTGGTCTTACGTCTCGCGTCTCGCA
>DASYWB010000355.1:0-6300 GCA_035936495.1 Thermomicrobiales bacterium | reverse complement strand
TCACCGTCGTCGATATGACCATCGAGCTCTGCGACGGCACGGCATCCATGGTCGACGCCGACATCGACTACTGGGTCGACGTGGTTGGCCGTTTCTGCCCTTGGTCCGCGATTGTCGTCGCCGCCGAACCGCTCGGGACTGGCCCGGCTCCAACCGTTTCGCCCACGGCGGAACCAACGGCGACGGTCATTCCCACCCTGGCGCCGACCGAGAGCCCACCCACCACCGCAACGGTGGCACCGACGGTCGTCATCCCGGTGGAGACTCCCTCGGCTCCGGGAACGGACCCAGAACGTCCGGCTGATAGCGCCACGGGGAGCACCATTCCTCCGATAAACGAAGGTCATGCTCCGGCGCTGGCGCTCCCCGATACCGGCTCTGGCACGACCGCACCCCAGTCACTCGACTGGCGCTTGACGGCCATGCGAAGCGGGGTGCTGACAATCATCCTGATCAGCCTATTGGCGGGATGCCAGTTGGCCAACCGGCGGGCCGGAACGCTCGATCCGCGCTAGCGTCCGCGATCGCTGCCACGCCGGAACCACCGGCGCCACCCACCGCGTTGCCCCGAGCGCGGGTCGGGCCAGGCGGGAGAGCCATCGCTAGAGTTTCGGCGGTTTGCGAACAGGGCATAGAACAGCGCCCCGAAGAAGCCAATGCCAAGCACCACCGCCAGCCACGTTGGCCCGGTCCAGCGGAGCCGCGTCCCGGTGGCGATCGCAACGGCCAAGATGACCGCCCCGGCACCGCAGACCGCCAACAACAACAGCCCGACAACATTCTCGCGATCAAACACGATGCTACCTCTGATTGAAAGCCACCATGTCAACGTGAAGTCAGTCCCCAGGGCATATGCTACTGCAACCTTCAGCCGTCAGCCGTTTCATCATCTCACCGCCTCACCGCCTCACCGTCTTGCCGACTCCGTCCCCCGGTGATCCAAACCGCGCCGCGCTTCGTTACAGCCGACGAGATCGCCCGGCAGGCGCGGGATGTCGCCATAGGAAAGGAGCGCCGTAGCCTCCGGATAGCAAGGTCTCCCGCAACGGCATAGGCCTTGCATCGCATCGCTGACGGTCACCGTAAGAGATCGGAACAGCAGCCAGAGATCGCAGTCGCGGTTATCGCGGCACGAAGCACGAAGGTGGAGGAAAGAGGCATGGGCCGGCAAACGCACGAATTGATTCTCGACGCGGTTTCGCAGGGACGTCCAAGCCATCGCGGCGGCGCCAAATTGGTAGCGGGCACGGCGCTCGCGCTCGCGGCAGTGCCTGCCATGGGTGCGCTTCGGGCGCGGGCGCAGACGCTTGAGACCGAAGTGGATGTCCTTAACTACGCGCTGACACTGGAGCACCTGGAGGCGACATTCTACCGTGAGGGCCTGGAAACGTTCGGCCCCGACGCCTTCGAAGCGGGCGTCTACGACAACCTCGTGCTCGTCCGTGATCATGAGGCAGCGCACGTTGAGACCTTGGTCCAGACGATTATCGATCTGGGCGGCACACCCGTTGAAGAGGCTGAATACGACTTCGGCTATGGCGACGATCCCGACGCGTTCCTTGAAGTTGCGGCGACGCTCGAGAACGTGGGCGTCTCTGCCTACGATGGTGCTGCCCAGTTCTTGACCACCCCGGCTCTCGTCACCGCCGCCGGCACCATTGTGGCCGTCGAGGCGCGCCACGCGTCCTACCTGAATCTGATCACCGGGGAGGTCCCCTTCCCTCAGGCCTTCGAGACACCGTTGGCACCGGAAGAAGTCCTCGACGCGGCTGGCGGCTTCATCGTCTCTTAATAGCGGAAAGGGTTCCGGCATCCCAGGCTGGGCATGCTTGCACGCGACGCCCCTGATACAACGCGGCCATGATTGCCGCACATCATTTGGAGGACATACCATGCAGATGCACGATCAGCTTTTGAACGCGGTTAGCCGCAACGCGGCGCGTCCCGCGACCCGGCGCGGCATCCTGACCGGCTCGCTCAAGCTCGCCGCCGGTGGCACGATGGCCCTCGCGTTCGCGGGCAGTCCTGCCTTCCGCGCCCTAGAGGCCGCTGCCGCCCAGGCGGCGTTCGGCAGCGATATCGACGTGCTGAACTACGCGCTCACGCTTGAGCACCTGGAGTCGACATTCTACCGGCAGGGTCTCGAGGACTTCACCGTCGAGGACTTCACCGACGCGGGGTACGACGAGCAGGTCTACGAATACTTCACCCTGATCGGTGATCACGAGGCGGCCCACGTCAACGTTCTGGCCTCGACGATCGAGCAGCTCGGCGGCGAGCCCGTCCAGGAGGCGGAGTACGACTTCGGCTATCAGGATGTCGACGGGTTCGTTGGCGTCGCCCAGGCGCTGGAGAACACCGGCGTCGCCGCCTATACCGGCGCGGCGTCCGCTCTCACGGACAGTGGCCTGCTGACCGCCGCGCTGACCATCCACGGCGTCGAGGCCCGCCACGCGGCCTACCTCAACCAGATTCTCGGCGAGGTGCCGTTCCCCGAGGCGTTCGAGACACCCCTCTCGCCCGACGAGGTGCTGGGCATCGCCGGTCCGTTCATCGTCTCGGGCAGTGTTGGTGGTGATGATACCCAGGACGCCGCCGGTGAAGACGCGGCTGGTGACGACACCGCCACGGGGGGTACGGGCGCGGCTGCCGGCGGCACCACGTCCGCGATGCCAACCACCGGCTCCGGCCCGCAGATCCCGGCAATGTTCCGCAAGAGCTTCTAAGCCGGTCACCGTCGACGACGCTTGCCGTTCCAAGCCGGACGGCCAGCGAAGCGGAGAGGGGACATTCCCCTCCCCGCTTCCTGTCAACTATCCGACCCAATGCCGTTGCCTTGACCTAAAGTGGCCGCCGCCGGATGAGGTTGATCTCAGGCGGCCACGGAGCACCCGACATGGTGGGGCCGCGGCATGTCGAGGCCTTCGGCGTAGGCACTCAGGTATCCCAATCCCGGGTGATTGTTGGCGTGTTGATGCCGAGGCCAAGTACACACCCTGGGTTCGCTATCGGCCAACTCCCTCTGAACTCGGGGATCCAAACTCCATTGCCAATTTCCCGAGAGTAGCTGTGGCGTGGCGTGCTCTAATCTTGGAGGCTGGCTGGCCTGGGAACCGGCACGGCCTGCCGTGCCGGTACGCGCCGGGTGCTGTTTGTTCCCCGACGGGGTGGTCCGAGACCGGGCGATGATACGAACTCCGGGTGAATGTGGAAGACCGTGCGCATGGCCATGCTCCCCTACGACATTCGCTCCTGGCCGCGTGGCGCCAGACCAACGGGCTTTCCGCACCATCTCTTCTACCGGCCTTGGGTCAGGCCTCATTTACTCGGCGCGGCAAGCCTCGTGCAATGGTCCGTGCCTCGGCTCACGCCTTCGTTGAGGAGGACAAAGGAAACCATGTTCGATCAAGGACCAAATCGTTGGAAGGGTTTCGTGCTTGGACTGGCCGGTGGTGTGGTCGGCACCGTGGCCATGGAAGGCTACTGGAAAGCGGTCACCGTCGCCTTGGGTGCCGATCCCCGGGTGGCAACGACGGATGATGGCGTGGACGCGCTGAAGGACGTCTCGCTCGTGGGACGACAGCATATGAAAGAGGAAGGGTCGACGGCGGCGATGGGTCGGATAGCCTTCGAGCAGATCGCCGGCAAGGCGCCGGAGTCGGACGAGACCAAGTCAGTGTTGAGTTATGAGGTCCACTACGCGTATGGAGCCCTCCAAGGCGGTCTCTACGGCGCAATGACCGGCGACCGGGGCAGTCGCGATGTCACGGACGGGGCATTGTTCGGTACCGCGCTCTGGCTGCTCGGCGACGAAGGCGCCGTATCCCTCTTGGGACTCACCGAGGGACCTGGCAGCTACCCGCTGAAGCAGCATTTGGCTCGCTGGGGCGCTCACCTAGTGTATGGATTGGCCACTGCCGCGACCGTCAAGGCGTTGCGGAAAGCACTGTAGCGGGGACCCCATCGGCGCTCGCGGGCCCCTCCACAGCCCCTCTCGCGATTCCGGGAGAGGGGCTGTGGCGAGCGAATCTGGCTCTTCCGGGCCAGATTTACATGACCTTATAGAGACGTTAGCCGCTCGCGGGGTGTTTCGCCAGAAGGGCCTCCAGTCGCTCAAGCCGCGCCTTCCAGAAGGTGCGCCACCAATCGACGTCCGACTCCGCCAGTAGCTTCAGGTGTTGGATCGCAGCGCTTGCCTTTGACTCGCCTTTAGCCGTGAAATTGACCTCGATCCTCGTTCCGTTCGCCGGCACGTCGAAACGCGCCGACCGGAAGGGACGGGCGGTGCGCGGGTGCAGCGTTCCCGGTTCCAGCCACTGGTCTCGCTCTAACTCGTCGCTGAATGCCTTGAAGAGCCGTTCGACCGGTACGGGAAAGGTTTTGCTCGCGTTGAGCATGAATCCATCGGCGCGCTCATTGAGCGAGCGCATACTACGGGCACGCTCATAGCCAACGGTCACGCTCTGCGCCCACCAACCGCCGACTCCATAGTGCTCGACCAGGTGGCGAGCGATGTCACGATGCGTCTTGGCCTCCGCACCCCACGCGTCGAGAATCCTGAACCACTCGTCCCACGATTTACCGGAGCCGCGTTGAATCGCGGTATCACTCATCCCCGGCTCCGCGACCCTTGGGCGCGGTCCGGTTATCTCCGGCAGCGGCTCGGAGACGGGTGCTTGATCCGGCGCGAGATGCTGACCAAGATGGAAGTGACGGGCCGTGGTGTACCGCTCGCCGGTTTTTGCCATCCGGGCGCGAATAGCCTGCTTTTGAGGCTTGTTGGTCGTCATCGTTGGTTCCCCGGTGGTTGGTCATCTCGGGACTCACGCTCCCAGGACGGCCAGCCCTGAGGAAACCAAGCTCGAAAGATCCCGAGGCAATGCCCCTTTGCCTCCACGGGCCGACGGCGTGAGCATCGGATCGGAGGTTAGGCGTCGGGTCCGCCTAGGACGATACTAGGCGACGTTCGAGGTCGGGTCAAGCGCGGCGGGAAGCTGGTCGCCGCGCGGAGAGTATCTGAGATTGCCGACCACCCCGCCAGTCGTCGTCGATGTCGTGTTATCCCGCCGGGATGGCGGCCATAATGCTGACTCGCTTGATGGTTTCCTCGATGTTGGGCTGATGGCCGGTGCTACCGAGGTCCCGTATCTCGGTGTGGTAGATCACCAAGATGTCGCCGGTCAGCGTGGAATCGGGACTGCCGTAGGGGACAGTGGCAAGTGCCCCGCTCGCGTGGTGCTGGGCGTTGAGGGCGATCGGCCCCCCAGGAGTCGGGGGTGCCGCGTATGCTTCCATGATCGTGGCGTCGGCAGGCAGGAGTGCTCGCACTGCCTCCGTGGCCTGCTGATAGGGAACCCCTTCCTCACCCCAGGCCACCTCGACGTACATGATCACATCGTCAGCATCCTCCTTGCTGCCCTCGAACGCGACGTAGTAGGTCACGTCTTCATCTTCGTAAGCGAAGGTATCGAACACGAAACTTGGGGTATCGACCGGTACCCCCACGCCGTGGTCGGCCTCCCACGCGGCCCGGGTCAAGCCGATCCCGCCCGACTGGAGATCGGAAGGCTGGGCCGTAGCCACTGGGATGTTGTACCAGTCGCAACGGATCTGGTCGCCTTGCGCGATGCCATTGATCTCGACATCGTAAGCGTCCCCACCCGGATCGAGTTGGATCAGGCCATAGTGGAAGTCCACGGGCTGGCCGCCATTCCTGGTGCAATAGACGACAAAAGGCGGTTCGGTCCCGCCTGGTACTTCCACCGGCGGAGAAACCTCACTGATGTTGATGAGATCGCCGGCAAGCTCGTCTGGCAGCTGGAAGCTAATGAAGCCGTTGGCGTCCGTTGTGCCGTTGGCGCTGAAGTCCGACTTGATGTTGGAGACGGCGAACTCAATGCCGGCCTCTGAGCTGTCGTAGCAGTCGTCGAAGTAGGTGTCATCCATGTAGCCCGCGGGACAGACGGCCTTGTAGATGGTGACGGAGCCCGCGTCGCCCGCGGCAGGGAGCTCGGCATCCCTGGCGACGTTGATGAATTCCGCAATGAATTCCCCCGCCGCGCCTGGTGGCGGAGGCGTCTGACGGGTTTGCGGGTTCTCCTTCGGCGCGTATCCGGCGGGCAGGGTGGAGACGTCTTCGGTCACCACGATCGTGGTGCCGAGTGGGACCTGAACAGTGCAGCCGCCGAAGTCTTCGGTGATGCAGGAGCCGACCGCCACGCCGTCCGCGGTCGTGACGGTGAAGGCGATGCCTGCTGCCTCCTCGCAATCTGCCGGGACCGGCCCCATCCCGATGGCGAC
>DASYWB010000354.1:0-3154 GCA_035936495.1 Thermomicrobiales bacterium | reverse complement strand
AGCACGTACTGCGGTGTGGAGGCCGGATCTTGCCCTGGCCGGGTGACCGGGGCCAGGCTCAGCTCGACGGTCAGTTCAGCGCCGCCCTTTCCCAAGGCTGGCAGCTCGACGGAAGCATCCCGGTCGATGAGCCGGCCATGGCCGCTCTCGGCGTACCGGACGAGTCCCGCTCGGTGGCGCGGTTTCAGGGCCTCGGGGACGAGGATTTCGAGCAACTGACCGACGGCTTGCTCGGCCGTGTATCCGAATAGGCGTTGGGCCGCGGGGTTCCATAGCACGATCCGCCCGGAGACGGCATCGCCGACGACAACGGCGTCGCGCATCGCCGAGAAGAGGACACCGATCCCCAGATCCTCCGGCCGCACCCCTGCCTCCGGCAATGCGGCTTCCGCGGTGTGTATGGTGCTAGCCTTGCCCGGTCCAACCGCCATGGGTCCTCCACCGTGGCGACCATGTGGTTAGATCATAGCAGTCTAGACTGCGCGCCGCTCGCCACCGGGCATGTGATCGCGCGGCACCTTGTAACATCGACGTGATCCCACTGTCGCGTCGCAACGTCGGCAGTCTACCCCAGACCAGACCGGGGGCTTTCCGACAAGCTGGAAGTACGCTACGATTCCGCCGCACGATGCGGCAGAGTTCGGGCGATCAGGACGGCGACGTGGCTCGCATGATCACGCTCCTGCCGGTGCCGTTTACGCAATCTAGACGGAGACGCACGCATGACCGATGCCCGTCCACCTGCCTGCCGGGGAATCCGCGGCGCCACGACCGCGACGACAAATACCGCCGAGGACATCCTTGAGGTCACGACGGAGATGGTGATTGCCATTGCCCGGCTCAATGAGATCGAGCCGGAGGACATCGCCAGCGTTATCTTTACGACGACGCCGGATCTGAACGCGACTTTTCCCGCGCTGGCCGCGAGAGAGGTCGGGTGGACCGAGGTGCCGCTGATCTGTAGTCACGAGATGGCGGTGCCCGGATCATTGACGCGGGCTGTTCGCATCCTGCTGCACGTCAATACGACCCGGTCGGCTGCCGAGATCCGCCACGTCTATCTCAATGGGGCCAGGCAGCTCCGGCCGGAGTGGGCGGTCTCCAACGACGAGCTCGCCCGCGTCTTGGACCGCGCGCCGGATCCCGTTGCGACCGGCTAGCGTGTTCCTTTCGAACCTCATCACCTGTCGTTAGGTCCCGACATCGTCGATTCGTCAATCAGGAGAGGGAGTGAAGAAATGATCGTGATCATGGCGCGGGGAGCGACTCGCGAGGAGATCAATACCGTCGTCGCGCGAGTCGAGAGTATGGGCCTCAGCCCCCACATCACCGAAGGCGAGGAGCGGTCGATCATCGGCGTCGTCGGCACACCGCTACCCGCGGAGCTGGATGAGATGCTCCAGGTCCACTCCGGGGTCGAGTCGGTCGTTCGCATCACCAAGAAGTTCAAGCTCTCCGGCTGGGACTTTCACCCCCAGAAGACCCAGATTCAGATCCGGGACATCACGATCGGCGGGAATGAAGTCACCATCATCGCCGGGCCTTGCTCCGTCGAGAGTGAGGAGCAGACGATCGAGACCGCCAAAGCGGTGAAAGCGGCCGGCGCCAAGCTGCTCCGCGGCGGCGCCTACAAACCGCGAACGTCTCCGTATGAGTTCCGGGGGCTGGGTGAGCGCGGCCTGGAGATCCTGGCGCGCGCGCGCGAGGAGACCGGCCTGGCGATCATCACCGAGGTGATGACCCCAGCGGATATCGAGACCGTTGGCCGCTATACCGACGTCTTCCAGATCGGCGCCCGCAACTGCCAAAACTATCTGCTCCTCGAAGAGGTCGGCAAAGCCGGCAAACCGGTGATGCTCAAGCGCGGCCTCAGCCTGCTGCTGGAAGAGTGGCTGCTCGCGGCCGAGTACGTCATGGCCCAGGGCAACCCCAACGTGATTCTCTGCGAGCGGGGCATTCGGACCTTCGAGTCCTCGACCCGGAACACGCTTGATGTCAGCGCCGTGCCGGTGATTCAGAGCCTGTCACACCTCCCCGTCTTCGTCGATCCTAGCCATGCCGCCGGGAAACGGGCATTCGTTCCTTCGCTTGCGTTGGCCGCTGTCGCCGCTGGTGCCGATGGCATGATGATCGAGGTTCACCCGAGCCCGGACCACGCGCTCTCGGATGGTGCCCAATCCTTGAATTTCAGCGAGTTCGGGTCACTGATGCCCCGTATCGCCGCCATCGCCGAGGCGGTCGGCCGGTCGCTCCCAGTCGGCGAGAGCGTCATGGCCATATAGTCGTGCCCTCCCGGCCATCAAAGCGGGCCGCGGAAGAGTTGGAGCCGAGCGGCCACCAGGAAGATCCATTCCGCCTCCACCCAGCCTGCACCCCGAGCGCGTCTAAGACCAGCAGATAGACGCGGGATCGTCTCTAGGCGGAGAGCCGCACCGCGACTCTGCCTCCCTGAACGCGGACCTCGTAGGCTGGTTCCGAGACTGTCGCCGGCCCATGGATCACCTTGCCATCCCGCAGACAGAAGACGGACCCGTGCCATGGGCACGTGACTGTCTCGCCGTCGATCTCCCCTTTTTCCAAGGGTCCTCCCAGGTGGGTACAGACAGCGGATATGGCGAAGATCTCGCCGTCACGCTTGAGCAGAAGGACCGGTACGCCATCAGCCTCGACACGCTTCGGGCTGTTCTCGGGCAGCTCGCTCTCCGCCAGCACGTCCGTCCACTTGGACGGCTGTTGCTCGAACGCCGTCCGGTTGACGCCAATGCCAAGATCGTAGGCAAGGTCGCCACCAAGCCACGCCGAGACATTCACCAGTCCGAAACCGGCGGTCGACAGCGCCACGCCCGCGCCGCGCGACCCGTTCGACCTCGCCACCCATGAAGCACCATAAAGCGTGGTTGCCACCACGTTGAGCAGCGCATGGAGCGTCCCGAGCCGCCGTGGCGCCTCCTGGTTGTAGGTGTCCTGCCATTGGGCGGCTCCGGTCGTGGCCGCGCCCAGGGCACTCACGAAGCCGAGCTTAAGGCTGAGGTCGGACGCCTTCTCTTCGCCGATCGCATCGAGCATCATCGTCGTGGTCCAGAAACCGATCGGCATCGTCACAACCGCCGGATGCAATGGATGCCCGAGCCAAACGCCATAGAGTGCATCCTTC
>DASYWB010000353.1:0-3351 GCA_035936495.1 Thermomicrobiales bacterium | reverse complement strand
CTTCTCCATTGCTGGGCTCATCGTCAGCGTCGCGGCCGGTCGGTCCGAGGTCCAGTGGGCCGCGATGGTGCCGGCGCTCTGGCTCCCTGTTCACCTCGGTGTCACCATCGGCCGGGCGTTGACCTCAGCGTCCCAGGGAGGAGCGGCAGCGGTGCGTACCGACCCGCCGCCAACGGCCGCGCTCGTGCCTCTGGTGATGGTCCTAGCCGCGCTCGGCGGGGGATTTCTCGTTGTCGCCATCCGTCGCTCGCAGCGGCCCGGAATGGGAGATAACACCCGATCATCCGATCAATCAACGGCTCACCCTGCATCGCACTAGCGGCGGTCGCCCTTCTCGCCCGGGTCGTTTGGCCAACAGGGACCGACCGTCTGCCGGCCTACGCGGCGATCTGGTTGTGGTCCTTGCGCCTAGCGCGGCCGAGCGGATAGCGGGTCAAGCCGTCCGCTTCGCCCTCTACCACGTCAGCCGATCCAGGTCCCTCCGCCTGTCCATCTGGAGTAGGCTCTCGGGGCGCCGTCGCGACGACGCTCAAATGTCCCAGCTTGGCCGCGAGTGCCGCCCGGTGCTTGCAGTAGGAGTGATAGGCATGGCCAGGGCACTCACAATCGTGCAGATTGACCTCATAGGCCGCGTCTGGGTCCGTGCCGCTGGTGGCGATCCACAGGCCAGATCCGAGTTGCCGGATCTGGATGTGCTCGGCGTCGGCCTTCGCGAGCATCCGCGCCCAGGTCGCCCAACCTATCGTCCGCGGTGTCGATACCTCCATATTGCAGTCTCCTTGATGTACGGCGTCTGCGGATCTTCGGAAGATTCAGGCTCCCAAAACGTTACCATAATTTTACTAAATGCAGGCACAAGCGGCAAGTTAGTCTTGCAAATCCTGGGTAGGCATAGGACCACGGCGCGACCTCTCATCGCCTCTTCGCCTCCGGATTCGGACAGGCGCCCGGAGCGATGGAACGGGTACTCGCAGCCTGGTCCCCGGAAGCTCTTGCCGTCAGAGCTCTTCTCGTCGAGTCTGTCGCTGGACGGCCACGTACCTCTCCACCGGCGGTTGGCGTAGCTGATGCCGACGCTCCTGGTCGCCCTGGTCATCCCATCGGCCCTGCGGACCGGCGCCCCGATCGCGCCCAGGGCTGCGGCAAGCACCGGGTGGAGCGGGTCGTGTCTCGCGCGGGAGGGAAAGTTGCAGCACCGCGGGACTTGCGAAGTGTTGAAAGGTCTGCCGGCCCTGTTATCCTGCTGGTGGTAGCGGCACGGGCTCTGCGGTTCCGGCGATAATGGGCTCAGCCACCCGGGTGGCAGCGGAGGGGGAGGAATGAGCCGAGCCGAACTGGGCTCGTGGGCACGGGAGCTTGATGACTTCGTGCGTGCCTTGTCAGGCGCCTACATCTTCGGTGTCCCGCTCCTCTTTACGATGGAGGTGTGGTGGATCGGAACCTACGCCGACCTCTGGAAGCTGCTCGCGTTCCTCGGCGTAGCCTTCGCGGCCAACCTCGGGCTGACGCATGCCGTCGGCTTCAAGCGAGAGACCACGTTCGGCACCACGATCAACCAGGCGGTGGATGCCGTCGCGGTCGGCATCGTAGCGGCGTTCGTGATGCTGCTCGTCCTGAACCGGATCACGCTTAGTGACCCGCTTGATAGCGTGCTGGGAAAGGTTGTCGTCCAGGCGGTGCCCCTGAGCATCGGCGCCTCCGTGGCCAATGAGATACTCGGCCAACGTGGTGAAAAGAGCCGCCAAGGCCAGGAGGGCCGTCGGCCCGGTGCCTGGCGGGCTTTCTTTTCCGACGTAGGGGCGACAATCATCGGCGGCATCTTCATCGGGTTCTCCATCGCCCCAACCCAGGAGGTCCCGATGCTCGCCGCCGGGCTGGAGTATCCCCACGTGCTGGCCCTGATCGGGTTCTCACTGATGGTCAGCTACGCCATCGTCTTCGCCAGCGGGTTCGACCAGCAGCGATCCGAGGGTCTGTTCCAGCGTCCGATCACGGAAACCACCCTGGCGTACCTTATTGCCCTGCTCGTCGCGCTCGTGACCCTCTACTTCTTCGACCGGATTGAGATCGGCGATCCCCTCCCGTTCGTCGTCGAGCAGACCCTCGTCCTGGGCTTCCCGACGGCCGTTGGCGGAGCTGCCGGAAGGCTCGTGATATGACCGAGGGCCAGAGCCGGGGGCGGGATCAGGAACAGGGGGAGGGGAACGCGGGTGGCGGCGACCAAACCGCGTCATCGCACCGCGGGGGCCGGTCGATGGCCGAATGGACCACCCTCGGTATCAGCTTGGCGATCCTATTCGGCATCGCTGGCCTCGTCACCTACCTCTACCTCGCAGGTGGGGCGCAGCCGCCGATCATCACGGCGGAGCCTAAGCTCGATGAGCTCAGGCACGACAGGGGCGCCTACTACCTGCCGGTCGAGGTCATTAACCAGGGGGACGAGACCGCGGAGGGCGTTCGAGTCGAGGCCGAGCTAGTCTCCGAGTCGGGCTCACCGGAGACGGCCGAATTCACCCTTCTCTTCCTGGCTGGTGGCGAGAGAGCACGTGGAACCGCCGTCTTCTCAGAGGACCCGTCAAAGGGCGACCTTACGGTCCGCGCCATCAGCTTCCAGGAGCCATGACGGGACCTCTCCTATCATCTCCCACCTATGACTCCTGCAGCGTCCACGATGGCGCCCAAAATCCTTGCCTCTCGGCAGCAGGCACGGGCCAGCGGGCTGGGGGTGCGGGCTCACTGGCAGTCGGGCTCGTCGCCCAGCCGCGCCAGCGTCGTCCAATGTCGCCGGTGCCTCACCTTCTTTCCGCGCCGGACGAACGAGCAGTAGCCGTCTGAAAGTGCCGTCCCGTCGGCCATGGCCCGGAGTGGGACACCCTAGACCTGGGAGAGGATATCGCGGACGAAGGCGCCAGGATTGCCTACCGCAGCGTTGCGTCCACCATGCCTCGGCTGGCGGCAAAAGAGTACAGAGTTTGGTCCCGAGGGCTTTGGTCGCCTGAGCAGCTGAGGCGTCGGAACGTTTTGCGATCACTACTTCCATCAGAATGTGGCGAGGTCCGGCACCAGGGTGGTGCCGAGCCTCGTTTCCCCTATACGTTATAGGGACTTTCGGGGTGCCTTACGGGGCTCGAACCCGTGACCTCCGGTTCCACAGTTGGACGGGAGGCTGTCCGTGGGCATCCGCCACGTCCTAGAATCCTTGATTGTATGCGGATTGTTGTCGCGCTCCGTCCGCTATGTTCCGTGGCGGTTCGCGGGTTTTGCGGTCAAAATTGCGGTCAAGCCTGGGAGGGAGAGAGGCCATTTTCTCGGCGTCGCCTCTTTCTCTCTGCCTCCGCGTCGCGTTGCGGT
>DASYWB010000352.1:0-1730 GCA_035936495.1 Thermomicrobiales bacterium | reverse complement strand
GCCGGCCTCCTTGGCTCCCTTCTCGAACCGGTCGATCAGCATGTTGAGCTTCTCGTCCGCCGCACCGACGGTGATGATCCCATCGGTGTGCTTGCCGGTCCGCCCGGCCATGATCGGGCCGGACGTGGCGACGTAGATTGGTGGTGGATTCTCCGGTAACGTGTAGAGCTTGGCGCTCTCGACCGTGAAGTGGGTTCCGCGGTGCTTGACAATTTTCCCGCTGAATAGCCGTTGGATGATCTCTATCGATTCCATGAGCCGTTCGAGGCGGACGGGCGCCTCCGGCCAGTAGTCGCCGACAATATGCTCGTTCAGCGCCTCACCCGCTCCCAGGCCGAGGTAGAACCGGCCGGGATACATGGCCTCCAGCGTTGCCGCCGCTTGGGCCAGCACCGCCGGGTGATAGCGATACCCCGGCGGCGTCACTCCCGTGCCAAACCGCAGCTTAGTCGTCGCCCCCAGCGCCCCCATCCAGGCCCAGACAAAGGCCGAATGCCCCTGGCTTGGCACCCAGGGATGAAAGTGATCCGACGCCATCACGGCCTCGAACCCCGCCCCTTCCGCCTGCTGGCTGTACTTCAGCAAGTCGGTCGGATGGAACTGCTCAAACGACGCCGCGTAGCCGATACCCATGTCCTGCTCCCCTCATTGTTTAGTCGGTAGTCTGTAGTCGGACGTAGTCGAAAGACGATAGACAGAAGACGAAAGAAGATCATGATGTCGGGCGGGGTGTGCTCTCCTCGACTGCCGACTACCGATATAGGTTCCGCTCCGGTCCCATCACTAAATCCTTCCCCGTGCCGTGAGGCGTGCCGGTCGGCGGGACGTAGCCGCGGATCAGCGCGACGGGGCGCGCGTCTAACTTGTGCATGACCAGTTCCGCCGTTCCCGCGAGCTCGTCCGCGATAGCGATGATCGAGGCTCGCAGCTCGTAGCCTACCGCGTCATGTTGGCCTCGGTAGTCGGCTAGAGGTGCCAGACCCGCGACGCCGATCGCGACGTTGACGATCCCATTGCGCCAGGGCCGCCCGAACGAGTCGGAGACGATCACGCCCGGCGCGATCCCGAATCGCTCTTCCAGCGCCGCCCGGATCTCCGTGGCCGAATGGTCCGGGTCTTTCGGCAGCAGGCAAACCGTCTCGGCCGCGACGTTGCTGGCGTCAACCCCGGCGTTGGCGCAGACGAACCCGTGCGCCGTCTCCGCGATGATGATCCCCCGCTCCATGCGGGAGATGCGCCGCGCTTCTTGCAGCACCACCTCGACCTGCCGGGCATCTTTGCCCCATGTCTCGGCGAACTCGCGTGCGCGCGGCGACGGCTCCACCCCGGTCAGATCGACGAGCCGGCCCTCGGCCTTGCTGACGACCTTGTGCGTGACCACGATCACATCGCCCGGCTGGATCCCGAGACCCGACGCGGCGATGCTATCACCGATCAGCGCCGGCAAGTCGGCACCTGGTTGGACCTCCGGCAAGCCGCCAAGTCCGAAGACGCGCAGGTCGACCGGTCGTGAAATTTGGCCGCTCATGACACCCCCGGAGTCGGCGTGATCCTGACGCCAGAGAGGGCTATTCCCGCGGCATCGTCGTCGATCAGCCGCCACCAGTCCTCGGGTGTGTCGAGGTCAAACGCGATCCCGGATGAGATGACGGTGACCGTCTCCAGTCCGAGCCGGGCCGCTTCCGCGAAGTGGGCCTCCAGGCTTCCGGCTCCGAACTGGAAGCGGAACT
>DASYWB010000351.1:0-1981 GCA_035936495.1 Thermomicrobiales bacterium | reverse complement strand
CGCCGACAGTGTCCTCGTAGGCGGTCTCGGTGGGAACCACATCCCAGCCCTGGTTGAGCGCCTCGTCCTTCGACACGGTCAAGTAAACCTTGTCACCGTCATAGGTACTAATCGCGCTCGTCGGGATGTAGTAGTCCGTCGGGAAGAAGAAGCCCTTCTCGACGACGATGTAATTGGGGTGAACCGCGACGACTTCGCCGACTTTCTCACCATCGACGCCGACCACGTCCGTCCCCTCGGAAATCGTATATTGCGTATCGTTCGTGTCCATATGTGCGTCTCCTTCGGTACAAGGGACCCGATGGTCCCGCTTCGGCCTCTATGGCAGTTTACCTGGCCCGCCTGGCCAAACCATTCCTACGCACTGAACGTGCCACGCCCTGATCAAGGCTCGAACACCAGGCCGATGACCCCAAGCGCGGGCTCAACATGCTGTCGGATGGACGCCGGGGGGTGGCCGCCAGGCGGGCCAGGACGTCGCGATGCTCACCCCTTAGCAATCACCCGCGGTTCGTCTCATCACCCGACTACCGATCAGGCGATGAACGCAGCACAGGCGAGTTGGCTTCCGGGTCCAGGCGGTGACACCTCCCAGCGGGTTGCCAGTCTGGTGCCGGGGATCGGTGGCACGGGCTTTGCTTCTAGAGAGCACGACGCGGCGGGTACAGAATCCCCACCGCAATGGACGTGAAAAACTGCTGGGAATCCTCTCTCATGCGCCGAGCGCATGCACGCCGCGGCTCCGCCGGCTCCACCCGGGCAGCGGCAACTCATCTGGAGCCACTTATCCCCCCTTTCCCTCCTCGTTGTTCCCAGTCAGCTCTTCGGGCGGGCACCGCATGGTGACCCGCCCAAGTCCGTTTCCCGACGCCCACATGGTCGCTAGAAATGTGATCCGTTGAACCGCCTGGCCCTGCGCCAGACCGCTCAAATTAGTCCCTCAGACAGCGGTCGAGAAAGGCGGCGATGGCTCCGTAGCCGGCGATACGGTTTGCCCTTTTAGCGAGCCCATGCCCCTCATCGTCAAAGACCAGCAGCTCGGTTTGGCGTCCGCGCGCTTCCAACGCGGCGACGATCTGTTCCGCTTCAAACAGGGGCACACGGGGGTCGTTGCGGCCGTGAACTACGATCAACGGCGCCTTGATACGATCAACCTTATGCAAGGGCGAGATCTCACGGAGCAGGTCGGCATCCCGCTCGAGATCGCCGTACTCGGCGGCGCGGCGGGAGCGCCGCCACGGGCCGGTCCGCTCCAGAAATGTGATGAAATCCGCAATGCCGACCACGTCGACTCCCGCCGCCCACCGGTCGGGATAGGAGGTCAGCGCGGCAAGCGTCATGAACCCCCCGTAGCTCTGCCCCATCACCGCGATCCGGTCGGCTCGGACATCCTCTCGCGCGGCAAGCCAGTCGGCCGCCGCCGTGAGGTCGGCGACGGCATCCATCCGCCGCTCGACGTCGTCGAGATGGCAATACGCTTTGCCATAGCCCGTGCTCCCGCGGACATTGGGCGCCAGTACCACGTAGCCGCGGGAAAGGAGGAACTGCGTCACCGGAGCGAATTGTGTTCGGCGCTGGCTTTCGGGGCCTCCATGGACATCGACCACGACCGGCCACGGGCCTTCGGTGGCTGGTTTGTACCAGAAGGCGGGTATCTCGCGCCCGTCAAACGTGGGATAGCGCACGATCTGCGGATCGCTCAACGTCACAGGGTCGACCTCACCAAGATTCGACGCGGTCACCTCCGTGGCGATGCCATCTAGACCGCAACTCCAGATTCCGCTGGGATAGCGGGGGCCGCTGAGCGAGAACGCGAGCCGCGCTCCATCTGGGGCCCACGTCAAACCTTCGATGACACCGTCCGGCAGGCCGCTGACCGCGCGCTCCTCGCCGCTGCTCGTTGATCGCAGCCAGAGGCGCGAGGGGCCGTCTTCATTCACCGCGTATGCGATCCACTCTCCACCTGGCGTGAGGGCGAAAG
>DASYWB010000350.1:0-4097 GCA_035936495.1 Thermomicrobiales bacterium | reverse complement strand
ACCTGCCATGTTCCGGGTAGGCCGGCGTGGTGGCCGGCGGATCGGCCCGTCGCCATTCTCGCAGGAATGGCTCGCCTCGCCGCCCTTGCCCGAAACGCCACGGCGGGTCGCCCCGAGGCCGGGGTGGTTACCGCCCGTGCTCCCGTCTTGGTTCCCATCGGAGCGCATCCAGAGCGCTGTGCTCGTCCTGCTGCTCGTGCTCAGCACGGTCATGATGGCCGGCGGCAGGTCGGCTACGGCACCGGAACTGGAAAAGGATGGGGCGCAATTGCTCGCGGCCCCGACGCTGGAGGCAACGCTTGCTGTCTCCCCGACGGAAGCCCTCCCGGTCGTCACCGTCACGCGGACGCCTGAACCGACGGAGGTCGTCGAGGTGGCGTCCGTGGGAGCGGCGGCACCGGCGGACATGCCTAATCCTGGAGCGGCTCCCGCTGAAGACGTCGCGGCGGCGGAAACGCAAGCTCCCGGTGAGGAAGGAGGATTGCTGCCGCAATACCGCATCCTTTCCTACTACGGTCACCCAATGAGCGACCAGATGGGCATCCTCGGGGAGTACGAGCCGGATGAATTGTTGGCACGGCTGCGAGAGCAAGCGGCCGCCTACGAGCAAGCCGACCCGACGCGGCCTGTTTTGCTGGCGTTCGAAGTCATTGCCACCGTTGCCCAACCGGAGCCGCAGTACGACGGAACCTACCTGCTCGATACGACCCCTGCCGTGATCGAGGAGTACATCGAGTTCGCGGAGGCGAACGGTCTCCAAATTATCCTTGACGTCCAGATCGGCAAGCGGGGAGTCGCGGGGGAAGTCGAGCGCCTGATCGAGCTTGGCTTCTTGGATAAGCCGTTCGTGCATGTCGCGCTCGATCCGGAGTTCGCTATCGCCGAGGGGGAGACACCGGGCATCCACTATGGCTCCATCGACGGCTCGGAGGTCACGGCCGCTCAGGAGCGCCTGGCGGCCTTTACGGCGGAGCGCGGGTTGCCGCCGAAGATCCTGATCGTGCACCAGTTCGTCCATCAGATGATCACCAACAAGGATGTCATCCAGCCGATTCCGGGCGTTCAGCTCGTCTTCGTGGCTGACGGTCATGGGCCGCCGGAATTGAAGGAAGAGGTATACAGGCTCCTCATTCACAACGAGGAGATCCAATACAATGGCATCAAGCTGTTCTATAAAGACCCGAATGAGGTCCCGCTGATGACGCCAGAGCAGATCCTGGCCCTCACACCAGTCCCTGACGTCGTGATCTACCAGTAACCGGTGGATGGTACGGACCGCCTGCACCCTCTATCCGCATTCCGTATGACTCGTGAGGATGCGGCACGCCGTACCCGCCAGGGATAAGGAGCCGACCATCGCGATGACTGACGCTGCCGTAACCGCCTCATCCTGGCTGACCGAGCTGACCGGCCAACCCAAATCGGTCATCGGGATGGTCCACCTACCCGCGTTGCCGGGAACGCCGTTCTACGACACCCGCGGGGGCGTCCAGGCGGTACGTGACCACGTCCGCCGCGACCTCAAGGCGCTGCAATCCGGTGGCATCCACGCCGTGATGTTTTGCAACGAGAACGATCGGCCCTATCGACTGGACGCCGATGTCGCCTCGGTGGCGGCGATGGCCGACGTCGTGGCCTCGGTGCGAGAGGAACTCTCGGTACCATTCGGCGTGGACGTGCTGTGGGACCCTCGGGCTACCCTCGCGGTCGCGGCGGCCACGGGCGCGGCATTCGCCCGCGAGATCTTCGCCGGCGCCTTCGCCGGGGATTTCGGTCTCTGGGTTCGCTCGGCCGGGGACGTGTTCCGCTACCGCCGGGAGATTGGCGCTGAACACGTGCGCCTGCTCTTCAACATCAACGCGGAGTTCGCCGCACAGCTCGCGCCCCGGCCGGTGCCCGACGTGGCCCGCTCGATCGTCTTCTCCTCGAACCCGGACGCCATCTGCGTCTCCGGACCCATTACCGGGCAGCAAGTGGATGCTTCGGACCTCGCCGCGGTGCGAGAGGCCGTCCGGGGGACGGGTGTTCCCGTGCTCATCAATACGGGTTTTCGGGCCGATAACGCGGCCGCGTTACTTGAGCATGCGGATGGCGCGGTGGTCGGGTCCAGCCTGAAAGTGGACGGGATTACGTGGAACCCGGTCGATCGCGATCGTGTACGGGCGCTGATGGTGCGCGTGGAGGAGCTGGTCGGTTAAGCAGCCGTTCGGTGACGGGGTCCGGCGTCCCATGGCCGCCTGTAGCTGATACCGGGGGCTAAGCGTGCTGACTCCCCGCGGGCGTCGACGGCATTCGCACGCCTCACCTCCGCCGGTGAGGCGACGGCGACAGGCGACCGCACCGGCGCATCACGCAGCCGCCGGAGCCCTCGGCACCATCTTAGGAGAGGCTCTCCTCAGGGTATGGCATGGAACGTGCTCAATTGCTGACGTCGTAGTGGGTGTCGATGCTTGGTGCTGAGCTGGTAATAGGCTCCGTGCTATCCAGCACAATCACCGGCAGCGAGGCCGGGTAACCACTGACCAGATGGATGGCGTTGCCGAGGTGGTGGATGGCGAAGAACCAACCAGCAGAGAGGCTCCTTCCAAGCCCAGCCGTCGGCCAGGCGGCCCCGGCGGCGTCCTATCGCCGTCCCGGCGCGGCACAGCGCTGGGTCGGCAGATATTGGCTGGATGTCGCGCTCGTTGCCCCCCTCTTCCTCTACATCTTGTTCTTCATGTTGGTCCCGGTCGGGCAGTCGATCTACCTCAGCTTGGTCCGCGAGGGGACAAGCGAATTCACGTTCGCCAATTACGAGGACGTCATCAACCGCAGCCAGTTCAAGGACGCCGTCCAAAACACGATCGGCATCACGATCATGGGCGTTACCATGGAGATGGTTGTCGGGATGATCATCGCGCTGATGCTGGCGCGCGGCTTCCGTGGGCGTGGCCTGTTTCGCTCGTTCGTGCTCGTTCCGCTCGGCGTTCCCACCATAGTGGCGGGGGCGGCGATGCTCTACTTCGTTGGCTTCAGCGGTTACCTCAACGAGATCTTGCGGGACTTGGGCATCATCGACGTCCCCGTCTACTGGCAACAGAGTGGCATTCGGGGGATGTTTATCATCGCCCTCGCGGACCTATGGAAGGCGACGCCGTTAGTGGTCCTGATCCTCCTCGCCGGACTGGAGGCGATCCCCGGCGATGTCTACGAGGCGGCTGGCATCGACGGCGCGAACGGCTGGCAGAAGTTCTGGCACCACACGATCCCGCTCCTGATGCCGTCGATCACCATGGCACTGATCCTACGCGCGATCGATGCCTTCCGCATCTTCGACATCGCGCTGGTGCTGGCCGGCCAGACGATCCCGGTCATGAGCTCGTTCGTCTACTTTGACTACCGGGCCGGGAATACGAACACCGCGGCGGCCGCGGCGGTGCTCCTGCTTCTCTTGATCATCGTGTTCGTCATCGCCTACTTCCTGTTAGTTGAGCGGCGCACGGAGGTGGAGCGATGAGCGCAAACACGGCGGCTCCCAGTGCACCGACCGCGGACGAGCGTGGTGGGCGCTCCAACTGGGAGGACATCGGCTTCTGGATCCTGGCAATTCTCATTATCATCGTGCTGCTGCTGCCTCTCTACGTACTGTTCAAGGTCTCGGTCAGCACGCTCGCCGAGGCGACCGCGCCGCGTCCGTCGTACCTGATCAACAGCGTGACCTGGGAGAACTGGAACAGGCTGCTGGACTGGGAGATCGTCGGACCGCCAATGCGGCATAGCTTGACGGTGGCGTTCGGTACGGCGATCCTGGCGATCCTGATCGCGGCGCCAGCGGCCTACGTCATCTCCCGCCTACCACGGGGCCTGCGCTACGGCGTCGTCCTCGGGCTCCTCTTCACACGCATGTTCCCAGAGGTCATCATCGCCACCCCAATCGCGAGCAACTTCTTCGCCTGGGGATTGAACGATAGCGATGTGGGGCTCATCCTAGCGCACTTGATCCGGACCTTGCCTCTGGTGGCTTGGGTGTTGGTCGGCACATTCGAGGTGATCCCACGGACCCTGGAAGAGGCGAGCGCCATCGACGGCAGTGGGCGGATCGGCACGCTGGTCAGGGT
>DASYWB010000349.1:0-5486 GCA_035936495.1 Thermomicrobiales bacterium | reverse complement strand
GTTGCCGGATTTCGTCGTGTGGGTGGGCGAGGTTGCCGTAGAGCGCGCGGACACCACCGTTCCCCTCGCCACCAGCGTTGAGGGCCACTTGCAGCGTCAGCGCATCCCACCACCAGAATCGTCGCTCCTCCGCCACGAGGTCAGTAACCGCGCCGAGCCGGGTCATCCCGAACGGCGTCACCGGCGAGGGCGCATGCGCACAGACGTAGAGACAGCAGCGTGCCAGCGCCGATTGTTCCGGCGTAAACGTGACCGGCCGCTCGACCGCGACTGACTCCGGCACCGTCAGCATTGACACGCCCAGCCGAATCGCGAAATGGGCCACCAGCTTCTCCATGCCGCCAGATGGCAGCTCGGGTGGCGGAAGATAGCCCTGGGAACCATCGAGCAGCGCCAGCCCCCGTTGGATAAGCACCGTGGGACGCTCGGGATCAAAGGCAAGTCCTGCGCTCGCCGGTATGGCGAGGCTTCGGGACTCGACGTGCTCACTCATACCGCATCTCGCTTGGCGATCAGCTCTCCATAGGTTCCTAACGTCTCATCGAGGCGGCTCCGCGCTGCAGCCAACTGGACGCGTAGATCATCCGCCAGGACATCGAGGACGGAAGGATCTCTGGCGCAGCGCCGCCAGAGCCGGTGTGTATCGCTGGCGCGGATGGTGGCGAGCTCGGTGCCCAGATCGACGATCAGCGTATCCAGGCGGCTGACCTCCTCGACCGCCCAGGCAACCCGGTCTGCAAGCGCCCGCGCCTCGAACAACGGGTCATCGATCTCCCCCGCGCGATGAAGCGCCTGGAGCGCGGAGAGATCGCGCTCGTGAAACGCCCGATTCACCCGGAGCATCATCACCTCGCGGCGCTCCCGCTCTTCCCGCGTCCGGGCCAGGTCGGGATGGTATCGCCGGGCCAGATCGCGATAGAGCCGTTTCGCGTGGTCAGCCTGTTTCTCGTCGAACCGCGGGCGCGCTGTATCCTGCTGGCGCGCCCGCTCGTAGAATCGAGTTTCGGCGTCCTCAGCGTTGATGCTTCGACGGCGCGTCGCGAAGGTGTCTTCGATCTCCTGCTCTAAGCGGATCAGGTCCATTCGGAGGTTGGTACGGAGCCGGTCGACGCGGCGGCCATACTCGTCAATCGCCAGCTTGACGTGATCAAGCTCGACGAAGAGTCCGCCAACGCGGGCATGGTACTCCGCCTCGAACCGGCCCAACGTGAGCTTGAGCGATTCGAGGTCAGCCTGAAGCTCGGAGACACGTTGCTTTTGAGCTTCAATCCGCCGGAGGTAGCGACGATACGCCCGCTCTTCCGCGGATTCCGTACGCACCAATGCGCCTTCGGGAGCTAATACCGGGGCCACATCCGCTCCTTCGCCGGGCGGCTCATCATGCACGTCACCATAGGACATAAGGGTACAAGATTACGGCAGTGAATGAGCAGAAAATGGTCGCACGAAGCCGTGCCGGTAGAGAATTGGGACGAATGGGCGAATACGTGTCCGGATCATTTCCCGGTGGCAAGCGACAATGGCGAGTTGTGAAGGCACCGGAGGCCACGATCGGCCACCGTGCGCTGGCGTTGCCGCGCCATGCCACCTCCAGCTCGCTGGTGCTCCACGGCTCGTACGGAACCGTGGCGCTCGTGTGCGGCGCATTACTGAGCGTACGGTGAGGTCGCTTCCTCGCTGGACTAACGTGCGAGCACTGACGGTCCGTGGACCTGATGGCAGCGGTCAACCGGTCGCTTCCATCATTCGCATCATGCCCTGGAGGTAGCCGATGGCGTGGGCACGGCCCCGGTGGGCCCAGGCGGAGTCGTCGACGACGTGCGGCACGTGGTCGTCAAGCATGAAGCCATCGAAGCCGGACCGCTTCAGGGCAAGCATGATCTGGGCGGGGTCGTAGTTGCCCTCGCCGATGAAGCACTCTTGGAACTTGGGCACCGTCCCCTGTACGTCACGGAAGTGAACGTAGAAGATGCGACCGGCAGGGCCGAAGTGCTCGATCATCGCCACCACGTTCTCAGCGCCGCCCGGCATCTCGGAGCAACAGCCGAAGCACAAATCGAGCCCCCAGGCCGGGCTGGGCGTAATCTGTTCGGCCCGCTTGAAACCCTCGACATCTTTGAACAAGCGAGCGACACCGCCGAGCATCGGCACGGGAGGATCATCGGGATGTAACGCCAACTTCACCCCTGACTCCTCAGCGACTGGAATGACCGCTTTCATGAAGTACTCGTAGTTGGCCCACATCGTGTCCTCGTCGACGATGCCACCACGCTCATCCTCTGTCTCGTTCATGACCCAGATCGCATCCTTGCGTTCATCCAGCTTGGCGACGTAGGCGCGCTGTTGCTCGGCCGGGCCGCCAACCAGAGCCATGTCGAATGAGGTGACGTGGGCGCCGCCCCGGCCGGGGGTGGTCCGCGATGTGCGCCAGACCGAGTTGGGCATGAAGTGATAGCCCAGAATCGGGATGCCGGCTCGGCCGACATTGCGGATCGTCTCCTGATAGTTTTCGATCTGCTCGTCGCGACCGGGTAGGCCCAGCATCGCTTTGTCATAGAAATGAATTGGCACGTTCTCCAACGCTTCGAGTGTCAGGTCGTGCTCGCGGCATTTTTCGACCAGGGCGCGAAGATCGGCCTCTTCCCAGCGATGCTCGCCGGGAAGGCGGGGGGTATTCATCTGCACCCCGCTGACGCCGAGCTGCTTGGCGAAGAGGAGCTTCTCCTCCGCAAGTTCATTGAACTGCCCGACCGCGACACGCATGCCTGCCATGATTATTCTCCCGCTTCGCGCCAGGTCCGCACGCACGCGGACCCTCGAACTGCCGTTGACGCCGTATCATCCACATGATAGGGTCTCCCGTCGATAGCTCGACAGCCGGCTTGCCTCTGAGGAGGGACCTGCCACACTCGGGTGGTGCTCCATAAGGAAGGACGCAATCACGAAAAGGTTTCGGGGGGCGCGGTGTTGCGGCCCATGCATTAATGCTCACACGTCGATTCGTGCTGAGCGGGAGGGGTGATCAATGACCCGGAGGAACGATTCGTTTTCGCGGCGCGGGTTCATCGGCGGCACGGCTGGGCTTGGAGCGGCCGTCACATGGACAGGACGCCTGCCGCGAGCCGGTGCTCAGGGAACTCCCACCGATGTCGAGGTGACGGACACGGTCCAGGTCGGGATCGTCACCTCGCAATCCGGCCCGCTGCAAACATACGGCGAGCAGTACCTCGCCGGCTTCGAGATCGGCTTGGCCTACGCGACCGATGGCACCGGCGTGGTCAACGGGCACCAGATTGTTTATGAGGTAAAAGACGACACGGGTGTGCCCGATGTCGCGGTTAGCGCCGCCAAGGACTTCATCGGCCAGGGGTACAAGATCCTCGCGGGCTCAGTCGTCTCGGGGGTTGCGCTTCAGGTGGCGCCGCTCGCCGAGCAGAATCAGGTCCTGTTCGTCAGCGGCCCGGCGGCGGCCGACGCGATCACGGGGATCAACGAATACACGTTCCGCTCGGGCCGCCAGGTGACGCAGGATGTTCTCACCGCCCGCTCCTACCTTGACGAGCCGGAAGGCAAGAACGTCCTCGTCTTCGCGCAGGATACCGCCTTTGGCCAGTCCAGCGCCGACGCTGTCGCGGCGATCTTCGGTGACGCCGGAGTCAACGTGGATCGACTGCTGGTCCCTCAAGATGCGCGCGATTTCGCGCCGTTTGCCCAGCAGATCCTTGACCGGGCGCCGGACCTGCTCTACGTGGCCTGGGCCGGTGCGACCGCCACGGCGATGTATACGGCATTGGACAATCAGGGAGTGCTCACGAGCACGGAGGTGGTGACCGGACTCGATCAGCGCGCGACGTATCCCATCTTCGGTCCGGCCGCCGAGCAGATCTCGTTCATCTCCCACTACATCTACCAAGCCCCGGACAACGAGGCGAACGCATTCCTGATTGATGAGATGGAGCAGCGCGGGGGTGTACCCGACCTCTTCATGCCGGACGGATTCACTGGTGCCCAGATGATCGTCCACGCCATCGCGGAGGCTGACGGAGCCGACGTCGACGCGATGATCGATGCCCTGGAAGGGTACGAGTTCCAGAGCGTCAAGGGCGACTACACCGTCCGGGAGGAGGATCACGCGCTCCTCCAACCGATGTTCCAGGTCCAACTCGTTTCCGAGGGCGATGGATTCGAGGCAGAAGCGCTCGATACGCTCGCGCCGGAAGACGTGGCGCCGCCGGAGGCGGAAAGCTAGGGCCCGGATGGGATAGGGTTTCGCCTGGGGACCGGGAGGGGCGTTGTGGAGCAGCGCATCGATCCGTTGCCCCGGCGCGCCACCCGGTCGATGGCAACGCTGCCGGCGGTCTTGGAGACGCGAGGCCTGAGCCTCCGCTTCGGCGGCGCCACGATTGTCGATGATGTCTCCTTCAGCGTACCGGCGGGGTTGTTCGTCTCCATCATCGGTCCGAACGGCGCCGGAAAGACGAGCCTGTTCAACCTGCTGAGCGGCCTCTACCGACCCACGGCGGGCCAGATCCATCTACATGGCCACGACATCACGAGCCTGCCGCCCTTCGCACGGGTCCGGCGCGGCTTAGGTCGTTCATTCCAGTTGACCACGATCTTTCCTGGCCTCTCGACGCTGGAAAACGCCCGGCTTGCGGCCCAAGCGAGCCATCCCGGCAACTACGCGTTCTGGCGCAGTGCCGGCCATAACCGGGCGGCGCGAGAACGAGCCGCTTGGGCATTAGAGACGGTCGGGCTCCGTGGACGCGAGCATATCGTTGCCGGCTTGCTGGGCCACGGTGACAAGCGCAAGCTTGACCTGGCCATTCTGCTCTGCTCCGAACCAGAGGTGTTGCTGCTCGACGAACCGACCGCCGGGGTCAGCGCTGAGGAGGTGCCGGTCATGCTCGACGTGATTCGCAGGATCCGCCATGTCGAAGGTAAGACGGTGCTGATGGTCGAACATAAGATGGACGTCGTCCATGACCTGTCGGACCGCGTCGCGGTCTTGGCGAGCGGCGCCCTGGTTGCCTATGACACGCCGGATGCGGTGATGGCGGACCCTTTCGTCCGCTCGGCGTACTTGGGTGTAACATGACCGGCACGACGGTCAGCCCGCCGGACGTGCCACAAGCAACCGCAACGCCGGTCCTCAGCCTCGCTGGCGTGCAGACCTACATCGCGGAGTCGCACATCCTCCAGGGCGTCTCGTTTGGCGTGGTACCAGGCCGCGTCACCGTCTTGCTGGGTCGTAACGGCGTCGGAAAAACGACGACGCTCCGGACGATTCTTGGCCTGCTGCCGGCCTCGTCCGGGACGATCACCCTCGACGGCGTCGATATCACGGGCGATCCGGTCCACAAGATCGTGCGACGCGGCATCGGGTATGTGCCGGAGGACCGCGACGTCTTTGCCGGGCTGACGGTCGAGCAGAACCTGCGGCTGGCCCAGCGGCCGAGGGCGGAGAGCGAGCGCATGATGCGCGC
>DASYWB010000348.1:0-2818 GCA_035936495.1 Thermomicrobiales bacterium | reverse complement strand
TCAAACCTTCGATGACACCGTCCGGCAGGCCGCTGACCGCGCGCTCCTCGCCGCTGCTCGTTGATCGCAGCCAGAGGCGCGAGGGGCCGTCTTCATTCACCGCGTATGCGATCCACTCTCCACCTGGCGTGAGGGCGAAAGCCTCGATATCCCATGCGTGCTCGATGACCACGGAGGGCTCACCGTTCACTAAATCTCGCCGCATCAGGGCCAGAAGATCACGATCCTGGTTGCTTACGAGCCAAATCGCGTCTCCCGCCGGATCGAACGCTGCGTGCGGTACGAAGGCCTCCCCCTCGTGCGGCGTCAGCTCGATCAGCTCATCACCGTCGAGTGACATCAGGAGGAGATCGGCATCAAGATTCGTGTTGTCACGGCGCACCAAGAGCCGGGTGCCATCTGGGGAGAAGGCCACGGGCGACAGATGCTCATCGAGGCTCAGCGCCGGAATTGGGATCGCGGCGGGATCGTCCAAGCCCAGCGTCATGACGTCGAAGAAATGTGGGTCGCGGGCGTTGCTGGCGAACGCGATGCGCCGCCCGTCCGGCGCAAAGTCACCGAAGCCGTGGATCGTTTCGGGGTCGTCCGTCAACGCCCGTTGCTCCCCGTTCGTCACATCGAGCAGCCAGAGCTGGTCCCGCTCATTGCCTCCTCGATCCATCGCGAAGACGAGCCGGTCTCCAGCCGGGGAAGCGGCCAGTGCCCTGATCCTGTCTGGGAAGGACGTCAACGGCTCCGGCTGGCGCCCCGGCCGCGCGGTCCACACATTCGGCACCCCGCTGGCATCAGAGATGAAGGCGATGCGGCCATCGTGGAGCCACGCCGGTGAGCCGGCCGTGGGGATGTTGAGGTACGCGGCAACGCCGGCGGCGGAAACAGGCGCATTCATGACGTGAGCTCCTATCAACACGCTATGTTCCCGAAGCTGAGAGGCGGTCCGAAGGTTCTCCGTTATCCCACTCGGGACCATTTGGCGGTAGGCAACGATGCCGGCCGTTTTTAGCATGACATGAGATGCGGCGTCACGAAGAGAAATGGACCGGCGTCCTTGACGCCACGGAGACGTTGATGAGGCGCCAAACGATGCTACTCGCAATGGTCGTGCTGCTCATGTTGGCGCGTGCGCCGGGGGCCGCCGCCGCGCCGGACGAGGCGACATCGTCCATGTTCCACGGCGGCGCGGCGCACACCGGCCAGCAACCCGGTCCGCCACCGGAAGGCGTGCCAGTCCAGCGCTGGGTCTTCGAGACAGGTGGCGCGGTTCGCTCCTCACCCGTGGTGCTCGATGGGGTCGTCTACGCCGGCAGTAGGGATACATCGCTCTACGCGATTGATGCCGAGACCGGAGACGAGATCTGGAGTTTCGCCACGGGAGGGGCGATCGTCACGTCGCCGGCGGTGGCGGACGGGCGGGTGTTTACCTCTAGCTTCGACGGGTTCCTCTATGCCGTCGATGCGATATCGGGCGAAGAGCTCTGGCGCTTCCGGACGACCGCGGCGTCCTCGCCCACGGTCGCGGACGGAGTGGTCTACGTCGGCACAAACGACGGGGCGCTCTATGCGCTTAACGCCCATACGGGGGGTATGCGCTGGAGCGCCGCCTTCGGCAGCGATGAGGTGGGAGTCCCCACCGTGGCGGGCCAAACGGTCTTCGTGGGCGCGGGCAACCACATGCGCGCGTATGACAAGACCTCCGGGCAACTCCGCTGGACCTACGACGCCAGAGGCCCGGTGGCGGTGACCCCGGCCGTGGCTGGCGGTCTGGTCGTCTTTCTGGCCGCCGCGGTGACGGAGAGCCAGCGGGCGGAAACGTCCGGCCCGCTGCCGACGGCCGTGGGCCAGGATGAAGCGAGCGTACCCGACGCCAGCGAGGCGGCGCCATCGACGGGCCCGACCCGACAAGAGATCACCCGCGGCGCGGTCGTGGCGCTCGAATCGACGACCGGGGCCCTCCGGTGGACGTTCAACTTCGGCGCCGATCGGCTTTCGCGCTCGACACCGGCGATCGTCGACGGGACGGTCTATGTCGGGGCCGAGGGCGGCATCGTCCGCGCCATCGACAGCTCCACCGGTCTTGAATCTTGGGGGTACCGAGTAGGCAGCGCTATCGTATCGTCACCGGCCCTCGCGGGCGGGCTGCTCTTCATCGGGTGTTACGACGGCATGCTCTACGCTCTCGACGCCGCGACGGGGGCCGCGCGCTGGACGTTTGAGACGGGAGGAAGCGTGCATTCTTCGCCAGCGGTCGTCGATGGGATCGTCTATGTCGGCAGCGACGATGGCTCGCTCTACGCGGTCGCCGGCTCGTAATCAGGACCGGTCAATTGGGAGAACTCGAAGCGATGTCCGTCTCCAGCCCCAGGCCCAAGTTGCCCATCGTCGCGGTCGCTCTGCTCATCGCGTTGTCCCTAAGCATGCAAGCCATGCTCGTCTCGGCCCAGTCGGCCGATGGACGGGCCACGTTCCATGGCAATCCAGCCCGAACCGGCGAACAGCCGGGGCCAGGACCGGAGGGCGACCCGACGCTCGCCTGGCGCTTCCAGACAGGGGACGCGGTTCGCTCATCACCGGTGATGGCGGACGGCGTCATCTACGTCGGCAGCAACGATGGTTCGCTCTACGCGCTTGACGCCGAAACCGGTGAAGAGCGATGGCGATTCACGACAGATGGTCCGATTTCCGGCTCGGCAGCGGTCGCCGAGGGCGCCGTCTACCTCGCCAGTGGGGATGGATACGCCTACGCCGTCGACGCGGAGACGGGCGAGGAGCGGTGGCGATTCTTCGCGGCGGAGCTCGGTGTAGACCCCGCCCGCTTACC
>DASYWB010000347.1:0-2470 GCA_035936495.1 Thermomicrobiales bacterium | reverse complement strand
GGACAGCTCGTCCGGTGACCTCATTCCGCTTTCGCGCGGTATGGTTTAGCCTCTTGCACGCACGTGCAGTGCCACATGGGCCTCAATGGTGCACGGCGCTCTTTCGCAACCAGCCGTTGACCGCCAGTGACAGGCGCGGCGTAGGCGCTCGCCGCCACCCTGGCCGGGCCCATGATTGCGGCTCTTGTCGACCCCGGGCTGAGTCCGGGAGAGGGACGTCATCATCGAAGCGGCGGAACAGGCGCTGCCGGCTGACGCGCTCCCGATTTCGTATGATCTGCCTCAACGCGCGAGTCGGAGGAGGAGAAGCATCATGCGTCTTGCCGGTAAGGTAACGGTCGTGACCGGTGGTACGCTCGGGATCGGTCGGGCGACCGTTGAGAAGTTCCATGCCGAGGGCGCGGAGGTCGTCTCACTGGCGACGAACCGGGAACGAACCGAGGCTCTCGGCGCGGCCTACCGGGACAGCGAGCGGCCCGTCTTGGCGCTGGTCGCGGATGTGACGGACGAGGCCCAGGTCGCCGGTGCGATGCAACGCGTGCGTGAGCAATTCGGCCGTATCGACATCCTCGTCAACAACGCTGGGGTCAACGCCTACTTCGATGCGACGACCATGACCGAGACGGATTGGGATGGCGTCTTCGCGGTTGACCTCAAGGGCGCCTGGCTCTGCGCCAAGCACGCCCTGCCGGCGATGCGCGAACAGCGGTCTGGTTCCATCGTCAACATCTCCTCCGTTCACTCCGTGATGACCATCAGCGGGATGTTTCCCTATGCCGCCGCCAAGTCGGGCTTGGTCGGTCTCACCCGGAGCATGGCGCTCGACTACGGCCCGGACAATATCCGGGTCAATGCCATCTGCCCCGGCTGGACGCGCACCCAGCTCGTCCAGGAGTGGTTCGACATGCAGCCGGATCCGGCCGCGGCGGAACAGAAGGTGATCGATGTCCATCCCCTCGGCCGGATCGCCACCCCAGTCGAAATCGCCAACTTCATCGCCTTCGTCGCCTCTGATGAGGCCAGCTTCATCACCGGCGCCGCCCTCATGATCGACGGCGGCCTCTCCGCTCAGTTCGCGCATTGATCCCTGCCGAAAGCACCGTCTTATCTCGCCACCGTGCAGCGGCGAGGCAACCCGCGGAATGGGAGCGGCGCTGACCGCTCGTCGGTCCCCTACAACAACGTCTTCAGCCGGCCGGCGTCGATGTTGCCGCCGCTGAGGGTAGCAACGGTGGGTGTGTCCGTCGGGAGGTTGGCTTTGCCGGTTAGGAGGGCGGCGACGCCGGCAGCGCCGGCGGGCTCGACCAGCAGCTTGGCGCGCTCCAAGATGAGGCGCATGGCGTCGATGATCTCGTCGTCGGTGAGGAGGATCATGTCGTCGACGAGCCGGGCGATGATCGTCTGCGTAATCTCGGCGGCGAACGGGGCGGCCAAGCCGTCGGCCACGGTCGATATCTTCTCTAGCGTCACTGGATGCCCGGCCGCCAGACTCCGGGAGACGGCCGGCGCACCCTCCGGCTCAGCCCCGACGATCCGGGTCTCCGGACGCTGGCTCTTGATTGCGACGGCGATCCCGGCCAGCAATCCTCCGCCACCGACGCAGATGGAGATGGCCTCGGTCTCGGGCGCTTCCTCCAGGATTTCCAGCCCGACGGTGCCCTGGCCGGCGATGATCGCTGGATCGCCGAAGGGGTGGACAAAGTGGAGCCCTTGCTCGGCGCGATGTTGTTCCATTGCGGCGAAGACCTGCTCCATCACCGGCGCAAAGTGCGCCTC
Organism: Thermomicrobiales bacterium; assembly: GCA_035936495.1. Classification (GTDB taxonomy): domain Bacteria; phylum Chloroflexota; class Chloroflexia; order Thermomicrobiales; family UBA6265; genus DASYWB01. The sequence goes on along the minus strand of DASYWB010000347.1, from coordinate 694 downwards.
CGCGCCATACCCACGGATCGCCACCACCTTCGACGGCGTCGCAGTCTCCGGCATGAAGACCGCGCACCTGACCCCGACGATGGCCGCCGCGTAAGCCAAGCCCTGCCCGTGATTCCCGGCCGAGAGGGTGACGATCCCCCGCTCGCGCTGCTCCGGGCTGAGCTGCAAGACGGCATTGAGCGCTCCTCGCACCTTGAATGAGCCCGTCTTCTGCAGGTTCTCCGCTTTCAACAGGAGCTTGGTGCCGGAGAGGCGGCTCAGGGTCTCGCAGCGCAGGAGCGGTGTCCGCGAGAGATAGGGCGCGATTCGTTCCCGCGCCGCGAGGATGTCATCGAGCGTGACGGGCAGGTCGGGCAGACGATCCGGCGTCTCGACGCGCGCACCCGCCATTTCGGTCTTAGCCATGGGCACTCCGGCAACGGGAGCCGCGGTCAGCGCGGCCGGATAGGTGATCCCAGAGTATACCGGGGTGGAACGTGGCTGGCAGGGGCTACTCTTCGGTCAGCCGCGAGAGCGAACCGGGTTCCGGAATGTGAATCCAGCCTTCAATGGCGGCGAGCCGTTGCAGTTCATGGGGGATGGGAACCGTGAGGTTCAGCATGGCGGCGCGGGCGATGAGGGCACTGATCAGAGCGTCGAAGGCGTGGTCGTTCTGAGCGCAGAGCGACGCTTGCTCTGTCGAAAGCACGAGCCG
>DASYWB010000346.1:0-3575 GCA_035936495.1 Thermomicrobiales bacterium | reverse complement strand
GTGAGCCGGTCCGCTTGATCGCGGTCGGAGGCACGGGCGAGTACCTGGCCCGGCTGGTCCCCGACGCGCACGACGTCGGCTCGGCGGAGATCGAGACGGCGCTCGGTCTCTGCCGGGAGCTGCCATCGGACCGCCTGGCCGCGAGGCTGGGTATCCCCCCAGCGCGGGCGCGGGTGTTACCGGCGGGGATCTCGATTGTGCGGGCGCTGATGGACCGCCTGCGGCCGGAGCGGGTGGAAGTCGCGCGGAGCGGCATTCGCACCGGCCTCCTCCTGGCGGCCTTTGCCGAGATGCAATCCCCTGGCTCGATACTGACTGACTAAGCGAGGATCGTCAAACCCACGAGAGGAGCTCGGCGATGGCCAAAACGATGAACCCCGCGCTTGATCCAGACCAGGACTACCGATCCGCGATGCAGGCGCTGATCGCCACCCGGTGGGCGGCCGTGTGGGAGGCGGTTCCGGTCGCCCTAGCCGGCGAGGACCCCGAGGGCGTGCATGACGTCCGCGTGGCATCCCGCCGCGTGCGCGCGGCGATGGACGTCGCCACCGACTGTTTTCCGAAGCCGTGGTACCGCTCGCTGCACCGAACCGCGAAGGAGATCACGCGGGCGCTCGGCGACGTGCGGGACCGCGATGTCTTGCTGGAGGCGCTTGCCACGGAGCGCAAGCGGGCCAAGGTCGCGGAGCGGCCTGGTATCGACGAGCTGATCGCCCGGATCGAGCGGGAGCGGGACGAGGCACGAGAGAGGATGGTCGCCTTCTTGACGGATCTCGACGCGCGGGGCGTGCGCGAGGAGACGCTCCGCCGGTTCCCGCCTCCCGGTGAAGACGACCCGAAGGCGAATACCAGCAATGCCGCCTCAGCACGCTCGAACGGCCGCGCGCCCGCCGAGCAGCATCAAGAGATGGAGGAGACGCGATCATGAGCCGTGCCTGGCCCGTTCCTGATCTCGACCCCGGGGCATCGCTGGCGTCGAATGCCCGGCGCATCCTCGCCGTGCGGATCGCCGAGCTCTTCAGCTACGCGCCGGTGATCCCCGACGCCGAAGCGATCCAGAGCCTCCACGACGCGCGGATCGCCGCGAAGCGTCTCCGGTATTCCCTTGAGCTCTTTCGCTCCATCTTCGGGGATGAGGGCGAGCAAGCCATCGAGCAGATCAAAGCGCTTCAGGAAGACCTCGGACAACTCCATGATCACGATGTCCGGATCGCCCTGATCGCGGATGAGCTGGACTCCCTCGCCGGTGGCTCTGCTGATGACGGGGAGGATCCGAAACCGGGTCTGGAAGCCCTGCTCGAACGAGAACGCGTGGCCCGCGAAAAACGCCACGCGGCAGTCGTCAAACGCTGGCAACGGCTCGAGCGCGATGGCCTTCGCGCGAAGCTCGTGGGCCTCTCCGCGACACCGTTGTCCGCCTAGCGCCGGAGGCCAGCATCCAGGTTCTCCGGTCTATGGAGCGTATACTTCTGAGGCACGCCCACGGCGTCTTTGGAGGGTCCCCTATGCACCATCGCAACCGCCTGATGACGCTTGTCCTCGCCCTGGCATCACTTCCCGCCATTGCTGCCTCACAGCCCCAAGTTCCGACGCCAACAGGGCACCTCGGCGGCCGCGTTTCCGCCGACGAGACACCGTCGGTCGCGGTGGTGGCGACCCAAGCCACGATGCCCCCGGCAACGCCGACCGCTTCGGACGTCCCCGGTCCGGCGGATTGTGACGTGGCGCCGCGTGAGCGGGACATCGCCGAGCTGACCGGCACCCCGGCGGCCAATCTCGTGAGCCCGGAAGAGACCCGGCAGCATGTCCCGAGCCGGACGCTCGACGAACTGCCGTCCGGTCAGCCAGTTGATGAGGCCACCGGGAGAGCGATCAATCGGACCGTGCGCCAACTGGTGGCCTGCGCGAACGCACGACAACCGCTGGCCTTCGAGGCGCTCCACACCGACGATTACTTCCGGCGCGCGGCAACCATCGAGGTCAGGCGTGAGGAATCCGAAGGGCTCGCCGAAGGAACTCTCGGTGTCTCGGAGACGACCTCGGTGCGATACAGCGTCGTGAGCTTTCCGCCCAACTCCGCGATGCCTGAGGTAGAGGACCTTCGCGTCTTGCCTGACGGCCGCATCGGTGCCGTCGTCCGGGCACCGGGCGTCAGCCCGATCTTCTTCGTCTTCGCCCGCGAGCAGCCGGGCGGGCCGTATCTCGTCGACGAGGCGATCAGGATAGAAGAGTACGCGGGGACGCCGGGAGCGTAGGGCGACAGGCGGTGGGAACGATGGTGGGCTACGGGGTTCAGCGACGCGTCGTGCGAACATCGGCTGCATGGTGGTGCTGATATGGATTCCGGTTGCATGCTTGTGGATGGAGCCATGGGGGCGGCCGCCGCGCGGGGCTGAAACCCCGGCGCTCAACCCAATAAGCCGGCTTTCAGCCGGCTGAGCACGGAGCGACTAGAGCCCCATGGCCGTGTGGAAAGGCTGTTCCTCTGGTGTGACGCGGCCGGGAACTTCCCGCAATTGTAGGGGTCGGGCTTGCTCTGCACGGCCGCCAACCGCGTAGTCTCTGGTTTCCACACGGCCTCTCATTGAGCGCCGGGGCTTTCAGGGCGGCGGGGACGCGAGTGGTCCTTCGCAAAGCGTCCACCCGGATCGCTTCCCATAACGCTTGCCTTTAGCACCATGCTACCCTACCCGCTCTGATATCCGGGACAGACGTGCACGATGGAGAGAACGACCGGTGGCAAACGCGGCGCGAGATACGGAACGGGATGAGCGGGTCCAAGAGATCGTCGCGGCGGTGGAGGGGCGCCGGGATGAGCTCATCGCGCTCATCCAGGAGCTTGTACGCATCCCCAGCTTGACCGGACAGGAAGGTCAGGTTCAGGCAGCGGTCGCGGCCCGGATGCGGGGGCTTGGCCTGGAGACCGAGGTCTGGGAGCCCGATGCCGACGCCCTCAAGCCCCACGCCGATCATGTTGGCGTCATCGAAAGCTTCAGCGAACGGCCGAACGTGGTCGGCACCTGGATCGGTTCAGGCGGCGGCCGTTGCCTGATCCTCAACGCCCACATCGATACGGTTGAGGCGGGCGATCCCGCGCGGTGGACGCATCCACCATTCGACGCCGAGGTCGCGGACGGCAAAATCTGGGGCCGCGGCTCCTGCGACATGAAAGGTGGACTGGCTACGCACCTCATCGCTCTCGCCGCGCTGCGCGAGGCTGGGTACACACCGCGCGGCAACGTCATCGTGCAGAGCGTCGTCTCGGAGGAGGACGGTGGCGCGGGCGCGGCGGCGGCAGTCCTGCGCGGCTATCCGGCGGACGGCGCGATCATCACCGAGCCGACACGACTGGCACTGATTCCAGCCCAGGGCGGCTCGGTCGTGTTCCGGCTCCACATCGAGGGCAAGTCGGCTCATGCCTGTGTCCGTGACGAGGGTGTGAGCGCGATCGAGAAGTTCGATGTCGTCCATCGCGGGCTGCTCGATTACGAAGCGAAGCGCAACGCGGAAATTGACCATCCCCTTTATGCCCCAATCGCCAACAAGGTCCCGATCAATATCGGGACGATCCAAGG
>DASYWB010000345.1:0-3198 GCA_035936495.1 Thermomicrobiales bacterium | reverse complement strand
CCTTAACTCCACTTAGCGCTCTTCCACTTCATGGCTTCCCCCTCTCATGTGACTTGGGAGCTCGAACCGGCGCGTTCGCCGATCTCGGTTCCTCCGGCCCGCCACGACCATCTGCCCGCCTGGGACATTGACGAGGGTCCTAAAGGAGTCCTTCGGTCATGTCGAGGTACCACCCACATGGTACACGGTATAGGACTATCGGTCAACACCCTGCATGAACATCGGTATAGGCCTATCGGCGCGCCGGGCTATGGCGTGATGGCGACAGGGATGACCTATCATCACCATCACACCGAGCCCGTTGTCGGGCGATGGTCCTCAGAAATCACCGGGGGAGAGCGATGACATCCGCGTCGCGGCGTCGCCTCGAGGCGAGCGTCTCCATCCAAAAGGTCGGAAAGTACGCCTCCGGCGAAAGTGGCGACACTGCCGAGGTCGTGGAGCGGGCTGGCGGGGGCTTCAGCGTGGTCCTCGTGGATGGGCAAGGCAGCGGGCGCGGGGCGAAGGCGCTCAGTCTCCTCATCAGTTCCCGCGCGGTGACCATGCTCAAGGACGGCGTGCGGGACCGGGCCGCCGTTGAGGGCGTCCACGATTTTCTCCTCGCCTACCGAAATGGTCTGGTCTCGGCAACCATCGATATCGTCACTATCGACCCGGCGCGGCGCATCATTCGCTTGACGCGGCAAGCTTCGGTTCCCGCGGTGATCGGCGATGAGGAAGGATACCGGCTCTTGCCCTGTCCCAGCGGCCCCATTGGCCGGTGGCAGGCCACCCCACTCTGGTGCCATGAGATTGTGATGGCGGAAGGGTTGAGGCTGGTCGTGGCAACGGACGGCATACCCTGCGCGGGGATCCGGCGGGGCACCGCAGGCTTCGACGTAACATCTTTTCTCAACGCGTCCCATCCCGACGAGGACGACGCGGCCACGATCGCGACTGCGGTGCTCGATGAGGCGATCCGCAGCGACGGTGATAAGCCGGCCGACGATTTGACCGTCGTGGCCGTCACGGTGCACGCGGGTCAGCAACGACACTCACGGCGGATGATGGCGTTAAACGTTCCGATCTAACCGGAGGGAAGATCGATGACTGGGCATCGCGAGGAGCAACAAGCCGGTCTCGACGAGCCAGATCGGGTAGTCGTGGTTGGCCCATGCGCATCCGGGAAGTCAACCCTCGTTCAAGGCCTCCGGGAGATCGGTTACGACGCGTTTGTCTGCGCTCAGGAGCATAGCGACATCCCGACGCTTTGGCGGCGATCCTCCCCTTCCGCCAGCCTCGCACTGGACGTGGACATTGACACCCTTCGCCGGCGCCGGGATGAGCATTGGCCGGAGTCATTTCTCGTGAGGCAGCACGAACGCCTGGCGGATGCGTTTGCCGGGGCAAATGCGCTCATCGACACGTCGCACCTATCCTCCATGGAAGTCCTCGCCAAGGCGGCGAAGGCGCTCCGCGGCGCGGGGATCACTCCCATTCGGTCGGACATGGGCGCTCGCGAGACGGACGGCGATATCGTCTAGCTCAGAATACGAGCGCGTCTGGCCTGCGAAGACGGGGCGGTGCGAGGCCGCCGGACCCGGCGACACCCTCGTCGACAGACGCCCGAGTATCCGGGTACCGCGGCGCCGTATTACCATAGCCGTTGTCCGTGCGGGCCGTCGCCTGTCCGCTCGCTTCCCAATGGCGGCGGGGATAGACTGGTGGCGGTTGCCGAAGATATCTCAGAAACGGTTCTTCTAAGGAGCCCCGTTGAACGTCTCAATAAAGGTCAGGGGATCGGTCGAGAATGCGCGCCAGGCGGTCGTTGAATCGCTCCTGCCCGGTGATGTTCTCTCCCTCCCGCTGGGTTGGCGAAATCGGTTCGACCGCGAAGAGATTGCCTCTCTCCTAGAGAACTATCCTGGTCGGTCTGCCTGGGAACCCGAGAGCGGCGAGTTCGTGCTGGCGGCGCCATGGCGCCACCGCGATGAGGTGGCGATGCTGGCGGAGTTGGCAAGCGTTCGTCATGTTCGCCCGTTGATCGACGGACTGGTGGAGCGCTGTCGTGAAAAGGGAGCGCGATTAGTGTTGACGGCAGAAATGCACGAACGGCAGCGCCCCGAATTCTGGAAAAGTGTTGGCTTGGACCCGCTGGAGGATGTCATCTCGTTCACGTTGACCGTCAGCAACGGAGGCTCCCAAGTGAACTCCCGGCTGGAGTTTGAACGAGTCGAGCCAGGGAACCGCGACCGCATCGATGAGCTCGTCGTCATCGACAACACGTCGTTTCCCTGGCTATGGTGGAACAATCGGACAGAATTCGATGCCTATCTTGTCACGGGCGGCGTGGAGGTCTATCTGGTCAAGCTGGAGGGCCGCGCCGTGGGCTACGTCGGGATGACTCGCTACCAAGGTTGGATGCACCTCGACCGCATCGCGATTGCCCCCCGCTATCAGGGCCATGGACATGGCCGGGCCGCGTTGGAGTTCGTGCTCAGCCGCACGCGGGAACTTGGCTTTGTTCGGGTCGCGCTTAGCACACAACGGGAAAACCGGCACTCGCGTTCACTCTACGCGGCGATGGGGTTCCAACGGTCCCGCGAGAATGATTACCGGATCTATGGACGCTGGCTGGTGGACCCCCGCACGTTGCCAGGGCCGGGAAACGGGATCTCAAGCGACGGGGTGCGCTCACCGTTGAAGGACAAGAAGGAGCCGGTACGTGGCCAGCACATTCGGACGGATCTTTAAATTGACGACCTGGGGCGAATCCCACGGTCCGGCACTGGGGGTGGTGATCGAAGGGTGTCCGGCGGGCCTCCCATTGACGACGGAGGACATCCAAGCGCAGCTTGACCGCCGGCGAGTGGGACAGAGCGCCGTCACGTCCCCGCGTAACGAAGCTGACCGCGTGCAGATCCTTTCGGGGGTCTTCGAGGATGTCACGACGGGAGCGCCGATCTCACTGATCACGTTCAATAAGGATGTCGATTCGTCGAAGTACGAGGCGATTCGGGATGTCTTCCGCCCAGGGCACGCGGACTACACCTACTGGTCCAAGTACGGACATCGTGACCATCGTGGGGGAGGCCGCTCCTCGGCGCGCGAGACATGGGGGAGGGTCGCGGCGGGAGCGATCGCCCGGAAGATCCTCAAGACCGTGGGGTGTGACATCATCGGCTTCGCGCGCGAGATCGGCGGGATCGAGATGTCGTC
>DASYWB010000344.1:0-4904 GCA_035936495.1 Thermomicrobiales bacterium | reverse complement strand
GACATGATGATCGTACGAGCCGACGTAGACGGCTCCACCGACGTGCGACGCCGAACCCCGCACCTCGTCGTCGGTGGTAACGACCCAGTCGATCCGTTCGCGGGCAGAGGGTAACCCACATGGGCGAGCGGGGGCCTTGGCCGACGCGGGCTGCACCTGGCTGGGCGGGGGAGGAAGCGCCGCGACGGCAGCCGAGGTCCTGGCGAGCGCGGCTTCGGTTATCTGCTGCAGCGCATCCCGGACGTCGTTGACGGAGGCGAAGCGGTCTGCCGGGGCATAGTTGACGCATCTCAGGATCAGGGCTTCAAGAGCCGGGCTGATGCGGGGGTTGAGGCCACGAGGCGGGCGCTGCGCGAAGGTGAACGGCGTTTCATTCCGGGGATCTGACCCGGTGGCGAGATGGTGGAGCGTCGCGCCAAGGGCATAGATGTCACCACTCACGTCAGCCACGCCGCGGTATTGCTCGGGGGGTGAATAGCCTTCCGTCCCGATCATCGTCCCTTTCTGATCGGGAGCGAATGATCGCGCGATGCCGAAGTCGATCAGCACGACGCGCCCATCGGGCCGCGTCATCACGTTGCTCGGTTTGAGGTCGCGAAAGATGATCGGCTCGGGCTGGTGGGAGTGAAGAAACGTCAGGACGTCGCACAGCTCCAGTGCCCAGCGGATGATGTCGTCTTCCAGAAATGGCGCTCCCCGTTGCGCCAGCAGCGTCTCCAGGTCATGTCCCTGGATGAGCTCCAGGACTAAATAAATCGACCCTCGATACTCGAAGAAGTCGTAGACGCGCGGTATGGCTGGGTGCGATAGTGTCGCCAGCAGCGCCGCCTCTCGCTGGAAGTTGGCCAGTCGAAAGTGGCGCGCGCGTGGATCGCTCCCCGTGTTGAACATCTCTTTGACCGCGCACTGACGGTCCACGCCCGTGAAGTGGAGGTCACGCGCCCGGTACACCCTACTCATACCGCCGGTACCGAGGGTGGCTTGAACACGATACCGCCCCCGCAGGACCGTTCCCGGCCTGATGGTGCTTCCTCCACCCGACGCCGTGGGAGGGCCGCTCACCGGCCCGGGACCGGGGCGCGAGGATGGTTCCATTGATGTGGCGGGACCGGCACCGCGCTCCTCCTTGAAATCGCCCACGTCCCGCCAAGGTCCGAATATGGCGCGAAAACCTAGGTCGCACCGGACAGCGATGGCTGACAGGGCACGCTTCGTATTGTACGGAGGCTACGCGGCTGGCAGCACGGAACAGCGGCACAGAACCACGAATTTGGGTCATTAGTACCGTAAGGGTGAAGTACCCGCCCATCGATTGAGCCGGCCGCCGGTATCGTCCCCTGCCCGATCTCGATTGGCTGGGTGTGGGGAGCCGGTGGTGTTGATGCGTTGAACCTGTGCTATATCTGAGCGCGACAAGAATGACCATTCATCGCAGGGTATGGGGAGCGAGATCGCGTTGGAAGACCGGACGACCACCTACAATCCTCCACACGAACGGAAATATCGCTCGGACGTCCAGCCGCTGGACGACGTCGGTGAGCCACCGGCTACGACGCCCGCGAGTGACATCGAACACGCAGACACCCGAACGTCGGCTCGACGGGCCGCGCGAGAGATCGTCGAGACGATCCTCCTCGCCCTCATCATCTTCGTCGCGGTCCGTATGGTCGTGCTCAACTTCAAGGTCGACGGACAGAGCATGTTGCCAAACCTGGTCAATAACGAGATGCTGCTGGTGAACCGGAATGTCTACTTTCATTTTGACGCCAACGAGGTGCTCAATCTGCTTCCGGGAGAGGACACCGAGGAGGAGAATATCGTCTATCCGTTCCATCCGCCCGAACGCGGCGACATCATTGTCTTCAATCCTCCATCGACCGTGCCCTCGGACAAGCCCTACATCAAGCGAGTCATCGGTCTTCCCGGGGACACCGTCGCGATCCGGAACGGAAGCGTCTTCGTCAACGGCATCGAGCTTGATGAACCCTATATCGCCGATGGGATCACCGAATGCCGGGGGGAGCGGCAATGCGGACCTATAGAGGTGCCTGAAGGTGAGATCTATGTGCTCGGGGATAACCGTGACGACAGCTCAGATTCCAGAGCGTTTGGCACCGTCCCCATGGATAACATCATCGGCAAGGCATGGATCACCTACTGGCCATTGGACGAGTTCGATATCGTTCCGCATTACGGCTATCCCGAGCTTACGGGGTAGTGAACATCCATCCGTGCTGTGCAGGCGAGCACGTCCGGTGTAGAATTATGAGCGGAACGGTTCCGGTGGCTGATCACCAATTTCTCCCTTCATCACGTCGATCCAGCCGCGCCCAAGACAACACTATCGGGAGACCGATTGGCGCTGAAAGGGCCATCCCTCATGATTGAGACCGTCGTCGAGAGTATTCGTGTGAGTCTGGTCAACCAGAACCGCGTCGTCATTCTCAAGGAAGTGGATGGGAGCCGGCACCTCCCGATTTGGATCGGCGTCTACGAAGCCGAAGCGATCGCCATGGAGATTCAAGGCGTCACCGCCGCTCGCCCGTTGCCGTACGACCTCGTCAAAGCGGCGATTGCCGATCTGGGCGGGGTTATTGAGCGAGTGGCGGTGACAGAGCTCTCCGATGAGATCTACTACGCTCGCATTTATGTTCGCCAGGGCGACCGGTACGTCGAGATCGACTCCCGGCCCAGCGATGCGATCGCGATCGCCGTTCGCGCCGAGGTGCCTATTCTTGTCGCCGAGCGGGTGATGGACCAAGCTTCCCTTGTTCCAGAGCCGGACGACGATGACGACGCCGCTCCAGCCGTCGTCGAAGCGGATTCCGGAGCTACCGGGGGTGGACCGGAAGAGGAAGGCCTCACGGTCTTCCGCGACTTCATCAATACACTGGACTTTGAAGATTTCGACAAGAAACGAGGCAGCTAACCGGGGCTCCGACCCGGTATAGCCGCTCACAGCGCGGAGTGAAAATGGATAGCTTTGTTCCCGACCGACAGATCAAGAAGAAAGTCATCGACCGGATGCGGCGCTGTGGCGTTTGCCACCATGAGTTCGTCCCGGATGACATCAAGGTCGTCTCACGAAAACCCGCCATGTGGACGATGGTCGTCGAGTGCGATGAGTGCCACGCCAGATCGTTCGTCGCCGCGATGCTACACGACAGTGATCCCAGCGAGGCGCGGGAGGCGCTGCGCGACTTAAGTGAGGGGCCAGGATCCGGGTTTGAAGACGCCGGCATCAGCGAAGAGTCCTCCATCAGCAAGGCTCCGCCGGTCGTGACGGACGATGTTTTGGACATGCACGAGTTCTTGCGCGGCTTTGATGGCGACTTCCAGAAACTCTTTCGGTCCGCCTAACATCATGCCACCGCTTCGCTCGCGCGTTTCGACCACCCCGGTCAGGCTGCCCCTATTCGCGACACCGTGGTGATGCGCGCGGCCCCGCCGCGATCTGCGGATGACAGTTCAACGGAATGTTGAGGGATGACCTTGTCACAGGCGGTCGCGGAAGATATCGATCTTGACGTCGTTCGTGAGATGATGTCTCACTTCGCCTTTCGGGATCACGAGGAAGCCCAGGAGCTGATCCTTTCCGCTCTCCAGGAGATCAACGAGCACTTCGGGTGGGTCTCACTCGAGGCTTCCGAGGTCGTGGCTGAGCACTTCGAGACGACGGTGAATCGGGTCTATGCTCTCTTGACCTTCTACGCGGACTTTCGGACCGCGCCCCGGGGCCGGCATTTCATGCTCCTCTGCCACGGCATGTCCTGTTATGTGCTTGGGTCGCAAGGGCTGGTCCAGCACCTCCAAGATGCCTACGGTATCGGCGACGGCGACACCACCGCGGATGGCGAGCTCACCGTGCAAGTCGTCAATGGCTGCCTCGGCATCTGCGACCGGGCGCCGCTCGTGAAGCTTGACGACGAGTACCACGGCGATCTCACCCCCGCCAAGCTGAACGACGCGATCCAGCGGGCCATCGAAGCCCGGTCCAGTTGGAAAGGACACGCCCATGGTGATCTCACCCGCTAGCGCCGTCAACCAGTCGTCACCGCTCCCGCAGCTCGAGAGCCGGGAAGCGTTCGAGACGTTCCAACAGCGCTGCGTGGACCGTTGGGAAAACCTGTGGTCCGACCGCCAGATGGTCGTTAGTGTCGGCGTCGATTCTTCATCCCTTGCGAAGGGAGCGGACGAGGTCCTCGCGGCGTGCCGGCGTGAGCTTCGCGGGATCGATATCGTCGTGCGTGAGGTTAGCGGCAACGGCGCGATGTGGATGGAGCCGTGGATCGAGATCAAGCGGCCGGCTGAGCCCCCCGTGCTCTACGGCAACGTGATGCCGGCCGAGGTTCCCGCGCTGCTGGCTGGTTCGCTGGCCGACCGCGCCGTGGGCGTCCGTGACGACAAGCCATTTCACGGCATTCCACCCATCAATGAGCACCCATTCTTTCGACACCAGCAGCGCATCGTGCTCCGGAACGTCGGGGAAATCGAACCCGAATCGATCGAAGATGCCATCGCCCGGGGCGCGTATAGCGCCTATTTGAAGGTGCTCTTCGATCTGAGCGATGAAGAAGTCATCGCCGAGGTGACCGCCGCGAACCTACGCGGGCGCGGTGGAGCCGGTTTCCCGGCGGGCATCAAGTGGGAGAGCGGCCGGAAGGCGCGAGCGCGACCGAAGTACGTCGTCTGCAACAGCCACGAGGGCGAGCCGAACGTCTATAAGGACCGACGCATCCACGAGGGTGACCCACACCGCATCCTCGAAGGCATCTTGATCGCCTGCATCGCATGCGGCGCTGAGCGCGGCTACAACTATATCGGCGGCGAATACCCCCTCGCCATCGCGCGGTTCCGAAAGGCCGTCGCGGACGCCGTGCAGCTCGGGCTTATCGGCGAGAACG
>DASYWB010000343.1:0-3473 GCA_035936495.1 Thermomicrobiales bacterium | reverse complement strand
GTCGTCTATTGAGGGGCAGGGGGCAGACGGCAGAGTGGAGGATGAATGCACGGATGAGCACATCGACGTCCGCCGCCCGTCCCGCTGGATTACCGATCAGCCTGGACGACATCCGGGCCGCGGCTAGCCGGCTGGAGGGCGTCGCGCACCGAACGCCGGTCCTGACCTCACGTACCCTTGATGCCATGGTCGACGGCCAGGTTTTCCTGAAAGCGGAAAACCTGCAGCGAGCAGGCGCCTTCAAGTTTCGTGGCGCCTACAATGCCCTTGCGACCTTATCTCCGGAACAACGCGGGCGTGGGGTGGTCACCTTCTCCAGCGGCAACCATGCCCAGGCTGTCGCCCTGGCCGCCCAGCTGCACCAAGCACCGGCCACCATCGTCATGCCAACGGACGCTCCCCCCTCCAAACTCGCCGCCACCCGTGGCTATGGCGCGACGGTCGTCACCTACGACCGGTACAAGGAGGATCGCGCGGCGATCGGCGCCCGGATCGCTCGGGAGCAAGGCGCCACGCTGATCCCGCCCTTCGACTACGCCCCCGTTATGGCGGGTGCGGGCACGACCGCGCTCGAGCTGATCGAGGACGTCGGTCAGCTCGATCTGCTGCTGGTCTGTACCGGTGGCGGAGGCCTCCTCTCCGGCTGCGCGGTGGCCGCCAAGGCGCTCTTCCCAGAGACCATCGTCATGGGCGTCGAGCCCGAGGCCGGCGACGACTTCAAACGGTCGCTGGAAGCGGATCACCGCATCGGCCTGACCGAGGTTCCCCGCACCATCGCCGACGGCCAGCAGACCCAAATGCCCGGCGAGCTGACCTTTGCCGTCGCCCAACAGCTCGTGGCCGGCATTGCCGTCGTCAGCGACGACGAGATCCGGGCCGCGATAGCCTTCCTCTTCGAGCGCATGAAAGTCGTCGTCGAACCGAGCGGCGCGTCCGCATTGGCGGCCGTCCTCGCCGGCAAGGTCGAGACCAAAGGCCGCCGCATTGGCGTGACGTTGTCCGGCGGCAACGTGGGGCTGGGGCAGGTTTGCAAGCTGCTCGCTGGAGAGAACCTCAGCGAAGCCTGATGGAAGGCGGATACGACGGCTTCTGCACTAGGTCCTCGTCTTCTGCATCGGTGTCGGCCGCGAGGCAGCCGTTGCCCCCACGGCCGAGGTTGCCACCGCTGTTCCCCGGTGACAATTGGCGGTAAGGCGCCAGCCCCAGCAGACTGGGGTACTCGATGAGCGCAACTACTTGGCTATCCGGCCGCGGAGACCAAAGATTATGCCGGTCGCCAACGCGAGCAGCGCTACCCCATAGGGCGGCAGACCGCTCGGTGGGCGGCTGTTGGCAACCGTGGCACCGGTGCCGGTGTCAGGCAACCCCTGAACATCCTGCAGGTTGACGAAGATCGCCGAGGCCTCGGTGGCGGGTTCAACCTCGATGGTGATCGGATTCTCCCGCGGCGTGAAGCCGATGGCCGCCGTATCGACGTCCTCCGTGACGGTCACGGTTGACGGGACCGGGACCGGGACCGTGCAGATGCCGTCGGCGCCGAGCGTGCAGGAGCCCAGATTTGTGCCGTCCGCGTCCGCCACGGTGAACGAGACGCCTGCGGCGACCGTGCAGTTGGCCGGGATCGCCTCATTCCCGAACAGGGCGAAGTCCCGCACGGCGTCGTCACTTGGCTCAACCATGCAGTCGAGCTTGCGGATCGGCAGGTCGAAGGTGTCCTGCGCGGCGGTGCCAGGCGTCAAGACGGCGCCCAGGCCGAAGATGAGGGCTACGAGCGTCGCGAGTCGGATAGGTGAAGCAAATCGTGGCATGGGTCTCTCCTTAATGTCGCTTTAGGCTTCCGAGGCGCAGATGTACCCGGACGAGATCGTCACCTCCATCGGTCAATGCTCTGCGTGACCGATCTCCTCGCGAATCCCTCTCCTAGCGACGGCTGGATACCTCCTGGGCTGTCTCCAGCGCATACGTGACCCGAACAGTGCTGACGATTTCGATGCGGCCGGCCTGGATCGGCACGCCGCCTGCGGCCTCTTGGACCACTGCTGCCGATCGCGGCGGCGCTCCGTCCTCCTCCGTCATCGCCAGTACGCCGCCGAGGCTCAGGCCGGCCGCGGCGGCCAGATCTTCCGCGGCCCGCCGCGCGTCTCGCACGGCCTCAGTGCGTGCCCGGCTCATGGCTTCCGCTGGATTGGCCACCGAGAACTCAACACCGCCGATAGCATTGGCGCCCGCGGACACCGCGGCGTCGAGCAGTTCGCCGAGCCGGTCCACGTCGTGGACCTGGACACGCACCTGGTTGACGACTCGGAAGCCTCGGATTTGGACCGGTTCCGGCGTCGCGGGGGGCGCTGGCGCTGCCGGCTCGGCCTGCGGGGCGGCAGGCTCGGGTTGCGCGGCAACCGGCTCGGGAGGAGTGGGTCCTTGGTCCTGGATAACCTCGACGTGGTACATGACCGTCTGGATGTCCTCCTCAGCGACGCCGGCGGCCACGAGCGTGTCGATGACCGCGGCCATCTGCTCCGTCGCCACGGCCTGCGCCTCGCTGAGGGTCGAGCGAACAACCTCGACCCCGGCGACAAACGCGGCGGTGTCCGGCGCGACGGCGATCCGGCCCTCGCCGAGGACGGACACCGTCTCGGGCTCCCGCTCCGGGGCCGGCGTCCCTCCTGCCTCCTGCCCCGCGGCGGGATGGAGAGCCGCCTGCCCGCCGAATAGGATCAGCATCGCCAGGAGGATGATGACAAACGTCCGTCGATAAGTATGTGTCATGGTAACTGCCACCTCCTGGCAAGTCCGGGCCCACATTCCGCGGGAACCGATTGCTACCCACCAATCCAGCAGCGCCCCGACCGGTGCTCGAAAGTGCTGGTCGACTGGACACCGCCACAAGTCATCACGGCCCAAGCGAAACAGCGATGTGTGCGAGCGGTGGCGAAGATCTCCAGGGAACGATCACTCGCCACCGCTCGCTATTCGTTCTCTATCCCGCGTTCTCCGGCAGGTTGACGAAGATAACACCCACACCAGGGCCTGGCGAAGCCGTCACCTCGTGCGGGTTGTCCTGTGGAGCGTACCCCTCGGGCACTGTCTCTGGCTCCTCTCGCACGGCGACGGTCGTGCCGGCGCTCGTCACCACGCTGCAGCGGCCGTCGCTGTCGGTCGTACATTCGCCGATGACCGAGCCATCCTCAGCGACAACGTCGAATCCAAGGCCCTCGGCGTAGGAGCATCCCTCAGGCAGGCCGGCGGTATCCAGCCGGTTGAGAGTCACCACGCCGGGATCCGAGTCACAGATGAGGGCGACGATCGGGAGATTGAATTGCTGCTGACCGTCAGCGCCGCGCGTCTCGTCTGGGATGTTGTACCAGTCGCAGATCACGCGAGTGTTGGCCGGCACATCAAGCTCGATACCCGTCCTGACGTCGGTGAAGAGCTCGTCGTCACCACCAGGGCCGAATGAGCAGAAGACCCGTGAC
>DASYWB010000342.1:0-10023 GCA_035936495.1 Thermomicrobiales bacterium | reverse complement strand
CCCTACCGACCGACGCTCGCGCTTTCGTATGGGTCAACTACGCGGCATGTGATAAGAGGTGGGTGCACGAGGGGTTGCGTGTCAACCGGGTTGGATCAGCTTTCGTCTTTTGCTCCGGAGCAAGAGGCCACAGGTTCAAGTCCTGTCGGGCGTACCATCCCGGGAAAACTCCCAGAGTGCCTGCCGCAGGTGGTCCACCCTCCTCGGTAGACCAATTCCCTCTCGATCGGCATGTCCAGCGGCTTCATACGAGCTCGGGGTGATTGCTGGAGGTCTTGGCGCTCCATGCTCACCCAGCTGAACGCCGGCTTATCCGATTGAGCGTCGGGTCTGCCGGCCCCGTGGATCCCTCCGAAAGCATGCGCTCGGCATCCACGTTAGTTGCTTGAAGGCAACCGGCTCCCCTGTCGCGCATCGGGAGGTCCGGGCCGCCTCCTTCGTGCATTCGCCCACCATACCTTCACCCTCGACTCTCGGCACCTTCATGGCAAGCATTTGCCGGCGCAACAGATTCATCCCTACCCACCATGAAAGAATCCGGGTCGCTCCGTCGGACGTTGAGTCAAAGGGACCGTCTCCGCGATCACGCATTCCGAACGGCACGCGAGTGTGGTAGGATGTACGTACACTCCTAGACGGGGCGTGAGTGATAGCACTCTGAGCCGCGGGGCTGATGCCTGGGCGCCGACGTCAACTGCTGGCGGGGCCTGACGGGCGGATTGGCCAAGGTTCAATGGGGCGACCCGCGATAGGGAGCGCGGCCCGCGTGAGGCGTAGAGCGGTGTACATGAGCATCCGGGGGAGGGAAATCATGGTCTTCCGAAAAGAGAAGGGAACCGACGCGTTTCACCGGCAGTTCAGCGCACTGCGGCATCAGCTCGGCGGCCAAGCCGACGAGCAGGGCGAGGGCGACGAGCGTGAGGACCCATCCTCGATCGCTCACGCCGACGCTATGACCCCTGAACCGGAGGATCGCCATCGCTATCGCGACCCAGAGCCGTACCGCGAGGAGCAGGCCGAGGTACAAGCGATGACCGACCGGGGCTTGACCACCTCCTATCTGGATACGTCCACCGAGACCCCCGATGTGCTGGCCGCACCGAACACCCAGACGAGCATCATCGCCCATGATACTGTCTGGCAGGGTGATCTCAGGACCAACGGCTCCCTTCACGTCCACGGCGTCGTCCAGGGCTCCCTTGAGGCATCCGACAGTATCTTCATCGCGGACGAGGCGGATGTCGACGCGACGATCACGGCTCAGCACGTGATCGTCAGCGGGTTCGTCAAGGGGTCAATCCGTTGTTCGAGACGATTCGAGGCACTCGCCGCCGGCCGCATCCTCGCCGATGTCCTGGCTCCCTCGATCGTCATCCATGAGGGCGCGGTCATTCAAGGTGCGTTTCGTATGGAGAAGCACCCATCTTCGGACGAGAAGTCCCCCTCGTCCTACCGGCGCGCCGCCCGGAATCGCTAGACGGTCACGGGGCCGGCGCACCTAAGGCATTCATTGAGACGCGCGTATTGGAGGGCGCCTGACGCCCAACCACGGAGGAATTAAGATGTCCATGAGCTCGGCAAGCAGCGATTTCCCCGCCACGGGGCAGCCAGGGGAGGATGCCTCTCAGAGCGTCATCGATCGCTTCTCGAAATTCGACGGCACGTTCCATTCGAGCCGGGACCTGCGTATCGACGGCCAAGTCGAGGGCACCATAGACTGCCAGGGCAATCTCTTCATTGCGGAAGGTGCCGACGTATCGGCAAAGGTTGAAGCCGATAGCATCAGCGTCGCTGGGAAGCTGCAAGGGGACATCCACTGCCGCGGCCGGCTTCATATTCTTCCCAGCGGTCGTCTACGTGGGAAGATCACAACGGAGACGCTGGTCATCAACGAGGGAGCTTTCTATGAAGGCGAGCTGGAGATGACCGATCCCGACAAGCGCCTGACCGCGCCGAAGTCGCCGCGCTCGTTGACCGCGATTCCGAGCGGCCGCAAGGAGGATCCCTCGCGCGCCCGGCGACGGGGTGGTCACGAGATGGATCAATTGCCGGCGCCCGAACCCGAGACCGAGACCACTTCGTCGGAGACGGCGTCGAATGCGACCTTCATCCGCCGCTTCGGTGGACCTGAGACCCCTTGGCAGGGCACCGAGCGAGACCAGCAACAAGCGGAAGATACCCCTCCTGCGAAATCATGACTCTGCTCGCCACGCGAGGGAATCGGTCCCTTCCGAGATCGCGCCACACCTCTCTACGGAGCTATGGGTAGCGTCAGGACGGGTCGCTGTTGGCACTGATCCCGTAGACTCGAGAGGTTAGAGTGCCAGCAGACCATGCTATACTCCGGCAGCTTGCAGTCACGGTCATGTCACCGAGGCCCCCGCTGGAACAGCAAGAGGCAGGTGCCGGCATCGCACCGTCTTGCCTCACGACTGGGCCGGTCGAGCGAACGCTCTGGCCGTGGGGGGTGAGGGTCACAGATGGCAGGTCGAGCGTGCCGGACCTGTAGGCATTACGAGCCGGCTCCGTTGTGGCGGAAGGGGTGGTGTCGTAACCCCCGCTTGTATTCCCCGCACCAGAGCCACCTCGTCTCGCGTGAGGAGCTCGGCTGCAACTACGGAACAGGGAACTATTGGGAGGCGGCGGACCCGGACCCGGCAAGCACGAACATCCGAGACAGGCAAGAGCCTGGATTACGTCCCGGAGCCCCGTTGGTGACCTCTCGCCAGCCGTTAGGAATCTTCCAGGCCCAGCCATCGCTGGCCGTGAACCCAGGGGTGAACGCCGCAATGAGCAGTGGATCAGGCTTTGGAACCGGGAGTGGATCGGGTCGTGGAGACCGTGGTGATGACCCGTGGACTCCAGCGGGCTCCCGGCCGGAGGCGGAGGACCAGACGACGTCCTACTCCCCGCCTCGCCCGGAACGGGACGCACGACCGTCGGGGCAAGAACGGACCGTGAGCTACCAGCCGGAAGAGCGCTACTGGACTGACTATCTGCGGGTTGCCCTCCCCGTGGTCGGCTTGCTCCTTATGCTCGGCCTCTTCCTCTTCTGGGCAAACCAGCTCATCAATCCAGACGAGAATCCCCCAACGCAAGTTGCCGTGATCATCGAAGACGACGAGGGAGCTGAAGTCATTGAAGCGGCATCGCCGGCCGCCACCCCGACCTCGGCACCCGACCTCGCCGCCAACCCGCCGGCCAACGACGGAGCGGGCGCCCCTACCAATCCGCCTGAGCAAAGTGCCACGCTCCCCACGGCTACCATGGCGCCCCCGCCAGATGACGCTGCGGGCGATCAGCCGGCGGATACGAATGAGGAGACAAGTGCCGGCGAAGACACTGCCACCGACGGAGGTTTCGCGATCGACGATACGGTCAGGGTCACGGAGGACGGCGTCAATCTGCGGTCAGCGACGTCGACCGAGAGCAGCGAGAATATCGTGGGAATGCTGAACGAGGGCGACCTCGTTCAGATCATCGGCGGACCAGAAGAAGGCGCGAGTTACACCTGGTATCAGGTACGGCTGGAAGAGGCGGACGGCAGCGTCGTCGAGGGATGGGTGGCCGGGAGCTTCCTGGAAGCCGCCTAATTCGCCTCGCTGCCCCAGCGGATACTCCATTCCTGAGCCGCGCTCCCCCACACCCACCCCTGAAGTCGATAGCCTGACGACAGCCGATCGTGCTCTCCGTGCTATACTCCCCGGTGGCCTGGCGTCTGTCAGGCCACTATTTTGCACGCGCCCGGACTTTGCTTGGGTGTGCCAGGTTCGATTGGTGAACCCGGTCCAGCGAAGGTTGAACGGCGCGGAAGCTCAACACACGGAGGTTCTCCCTCATGGTCGCCGAACGCGTTGACCAACCACTAAGCACGTACGGCATGCCGCCCCGCGAGGCGCTGCGGACGCTCCTCGAAGCCGGGGTCCACTTTGGCCACCAAACCAAGCGGTGGAACCCCAAAATGAAGCCGTACATCTTCACCGAGCGCAATGGCATCCACATCATCGACCTTCAGCAGACGGTTCCTCTGCTGGCCGCTACTCACCGCTTTGTCACGGACTTGACCGCGCGTGGTGGCAAGGTGCTCTTCGTCGGAACCAAGAAGCAGGCTCAGGAGATCGTCGAGCGGGAGGCGCAGCGCTCCAACCAGTTCTTCATCAACCAACGATGGCTGGGCGGTACCCTCACCAATTTTGTCACCATTCGCTCACGGTTGCGCGTGCTCAAACAGCTCCAAGCGCAGGCCGAGCGCGGCGAGTTCGATATTCTTCCGAAGCAGGAAGCCGCCACGAAACTGAAAGAGCTCGAGCGACTCGAACGCACACTAGGGGGCATGCGCGACATGACCCAACTGCCTGGGGCCGTATTCATTGTCGATCCTAAGCGCGAGCACCTGGCAGTCCACGAGGCAAAGCGCCTGGGCATTCCTGTCATTGCGGTCACCGATACCAACTGTGATCCGGACGACTCCGATTTCCTCATCCCTGGGAATGACGACGCGATTCGGGCGGTCCGGCTGCTCGCCGCGGGCATCGCGGAAGCGGCGATCCAGGGGCAGACGCGCAACGAGATGGAGCGCGAGGAACGGTCGAGCGATAGTGGACCGCCCGCCCCGCGGAGGGGCGGATCGGACGGTGATCCGATGACGGCCGAGGATTTCACGAGAGTTCCGCCCGCGACACGCGCCCGCCGCCAATCCTCCGCCAGCGACGTGCCCGCGGAGCCGCCCGTGCCGGAGGAGAATGCCGCCCCTGAGGCAGAGGACGCGGACGCGACGGAGATCGAGTCCCCTTCGGCCGCGTCCTGACATCACGTCGGGTCAGGCGTATGGCGACGAGAGCATGGATTCAAGAGGAGTAGCCCTTACCGTGGTTATTAGCACCGATCAAGTCAAACAACTCCGGGAACAAACCGGCGCGGGGATTATGGACTGCAAGCGAGCGCTCCAGGAAAGCGACGGCGACCTGGGACGCGCTTCCGCGATCCTCAAGCAGCAAGGGTTGGCCAAGGCGGAAAAGAAGGCCGGGCGGGCAGCGATGCAAGGCTTGGTTGAGCCCTACATTCACGCCGGCGGCCGCATCGGCTCGCTGGTCGAGATCAACTGCGAGACAGACTTCGTCGCTCGGACGCCGGATTTCCGGACGCTCGCCCACGACGTGGCCATGCATATTGCCGCGGCCAATCCGCGGTACGTCTCGGAAGAGCACATCCCGGCCGAGCAGCTCGCGGCGCTCGAACGCGAGTTCGGTGGTCGCGCGCCAGCCCTTGAGGCGGTCTCCCTCCTCGATCAGCCGTTCATCAAGGACCCGAAGACGACGATCCGGGAGCTCGTGCGAAACCAGATCGCCACCCTCGGTGAGAACATCGTCGTGCGGCGCTTCGCCCGCTTCGAGCTCGGCGCCGACCAACCCACCGAGCCCGCCGTGGAATAGCCGGCGCTCCGTGTTGTGGCGCTTGCCGCGAGGATGGGCCTCGCGCGCGACGATCGTGAGACCGCCAGAGAAGGAGAACGAGTGACATTGCGCTACCGCCGGGTCCTCCTCAAGCTAAGCGGCGAAGCGCTGATGGGAACGGAGCCGTATGGCATTGAGCCGGCCGTCGTCCAGTCAATCGCGCGCCAGCTTCAGCAGGTGTTGAAACTCGACGTCGAGATCGCCGTGGTCATCGGCGGCGGCAACATCTGGCGAGGACTCGCGGCCAGCAGCAGAGGCATGGACCGGGCAACCGCTGACTACATGGGCATGGTGGCCACCGTGCTCAACGCGCTCGCGCTCCAAGACGCTCTGGAAAAAGAAGACGTCCACACGAGGGTGATGACCGCGATAGAGATGCAAGAAGTCGCGGAGCCGTATATCCGGCGCCGTGCCATCCGGCACATGGAAAAGGGCCGGGTGGTCATTCTTGCCGCGGGGACCGGGAATCCCTACTTCACGACGGACACCGCCGCCGCCCTGCGGGCGCTGGAGCTCGACGCCGACGTGCTGCTCATGGCGAAAAATCGAGTCGATGGCGTCTACTCAGCTGACCCAAACCTCAATGCAGAGGCGGAACGCTATGGTCATATCACGCATCAGGAAGCGCTCGAGCGGAACCTCCGGGTGATGGACGGTTCCGCGCTCGCGCTTTGCCGGGATAACAAGCTCCCGATTATCGTCTTCCGCATGGCGGAGGACGGAGCGATCGAACGTGCCGTCATGGGAGAACCGGTCGGCACGCTTGTGGCAAACTGAACGGCGAGCGCCAGCCCCGTCCGCCGCACAATGCCGTCACGCCGGCGAAGATGTCCCCCCTTCGGGGCAAGATAGGAGACAATTCGGTGATCGCGGATGTTTTGAGTGACACGGAGAGCCGGATGCGCAAAGCGCTGAGTGCCCTTGATCGCGACCTGGCTAGCGTACGGACCGGTAGGGCCTCACCCGCCCTCGTCGACCGCCTCAACGTCGACTACTATGGGGCCTCGACCCCGCTGAATCAGCTCGCCGGGATCTCGGTTCCCGAGCCGCGGCTCCTCGTCATCCAACCGTGGGACCGGGGCGCAATGGGTCCCATCGAGAAGGCCATCCAAAAATCCGAGCTCGGCCTCACGCCAAACAACGACGGCCAAGTCATTCGCATCAACATCCCCGCGCTGACAGAAGAGCGGCGCAAGCATCTTGTTAAAATGGTTCACGGCAACGTCGAAGACGCCAAAGTCGCGATCAGGAATATCCGGCGGGATGCGATGAGCCGAATCAAAGAGATGACGGCGGACAAGGTGATTTCCGAGGACGATGAACGCCGGGCGAGCCAGCAGATTGAAGAGCTGACCAAACGCTTCGTCGACAGGAGCGACCAGATCGGGAAGACCAAAGAGTCAGAAGTTCTTGAGGTCTGAGCAGAGACGCACGCCGCCGATCGCTCCGGCAAGAGCGTTGCCGGGAGAGGACCGGTACCGATGAACGAACCGGCATCCTGTGACCGCGATAACCAGCAACCGGTTGCCCACAGGGTCACTCCGTCGTTGGACGACCACGCCATCTCGGAATCGGAATCAGTCCCCGCGCATGTTGCCATCATTATGGACGGCAACGGTCGATGGGCGGCGCAACGCGGGTTGCCACGGCTCCAAGGGCACGAGCGCGGCACCGATAATATCCGCCGGATCACGCGCGCCGCGGGCGACTTCGGCATCAAGTACCTCACGCTTTGGGCGTTCTCGACGGAGAACTGGCGCCGGCCTTCCGACGAGGTCGAAGGTATCCTCCGCATTCTCGGCGAGGTTCTCGATCGAGAGGTTGACGAGCTCCACCGCCAAGGTGCCCAATTGCGACATATCGGCAGCCTCGCCGAGCTTCCAGACCAGACCCGGCGGGCGGTTCTCGACGCCATTGATCTGACACGCCACAACGACCGCTTGGTCCTCACCCTCGCGTTTAACTACGGCGGGCGCCAAGAGATCTTGAGCGCGGTCCGCTCGCTCGTGGCTTCGAACATCGCGCCGGATGATGTCACCGAGGAGCATGTCCGGCAGCACCTGTTTACGCACGACCTGCCCGACCCAGACCTCGTCATTCGTACCTCCGGCGAGCATCGCATGAGCAATTTTCTGCTCTGGCAGGCCGCCTATGCTGAGCTTCTCTTCAGCCCCGTCCTCTGGCCAGATTTCGGTCCCGATGACCTCCAGGCGGCAGTGATCGACTATGCCCGACGAGAACGGCGGTTTGGCCGCGTTACGGCGTCACCCGCCCTTCGACCCTGACGGATAAGCCTTTGCGTGAGCGCCTGATCAGTTCAGTCGGAGTCGTCATGGTCGGCATCATACCGACGGTTATGGGCGGCCCGGTCTTCGCGACGATGCTGTTTCTCCTCTGCCTCATTGGCTATCGAGAATATCTCTCACTCGCCGGCCTGATTGGCACACGGCCCATCGCCTCCGGCTATCTCGTGCTCCTGCTCTTCGCCCTGCTGCCCTTCTTTGGCTGGAGCGCCTGCGGCCTCCTCGGAGCGGGCGCCCTCGCCATCGGCTTGCCGCTGGCCATCGCGATCCGGAGAGCGAGCTATCAGGATCAGGGAGTGATCATCGACTGGGCGCTTAGCTCGGCCGGTACCTTGTACCTCGGGATTCCGCTGGCCTCCGGCATCTCGATGCGGCTTGAGCCCGGTCAAGTCACCCGCGAGTGGCTGAGTGAGCTGGCCTCCCTGAGCTCCCTATCATGGGGAGCGGCGCCGCGCGGGTTGGCTTGGACGCTCACGTTGATCTTGCTGACTTGGCTGGGAGATACCGGCGCCTTTCTGATCGGTCGCCGATGGGGCAAACATCTTCTCTCCCCCGCGATCAGCCCTAAGAAAACGGTCGAGGGCGCTATTGGCGGCATGCTGGCATCCGCGCTAACGGCCGCCTTAGCGGTCTACGTGTTTGGCCTGGACGTATCCCCGCTGCTCGGTGCCATCATCGGTGCGATTGTGGGATTGCTGGGTCAAGCCGGCGATCTCGCCGAATCCCTCATGAAGCGCCAAGCCGGGGTAAAGGACAGCGGAACATTCATCCGCGGCCATGGTGGCGTTCTTGATCGCATCGATGCGCTGCTGGTGACCCTGACGGCGGGCTGGTATATGTCTCTCGCTATTGATCGGTGGTTCACATGAACGCGACATCCTCTCGGGGCCAGTCGGAAGGGCGCCCCATGATCTCGCCGGTACCTTTACTCGACACGTCATCCGCCGCCCCAACCACCGCGGACCCGATCGGCATCTCGATTCTCGGCTCGACGGGTTCAGTCGGAAGACAGGCGCTCGATGTCATTTCCCGCATGCCGGATCGCTTCCGTATCGTAGCCCTCGCTGCAGGGGCGAATAGCGAGCTCCTGGCCGAGCAAGCCGCGCGGTTTCGGCCGAGCCTCGTGGCGCTGCATGCCGCGAGTACTAGCTCCACGGCGCTACCCACCATAAACGGAGAATGGATTGCCGGAGCGGATGGGTTGTTGGCAGTCGCCACCCATCCAGACGCGTCGATCGTCATCGTCGCCACATCCGGGCATGCCGCCATAGAACCCACCCTTGCCGCCATCCGGGCCGGAAAGACGATCGCACTCGCCAACAAGGAGACGATCGTCTGCGCCGGTGAACTGGTGACATCGCTCGCATTCGAGCATAAGGTCCAGATCCGTCCCGTGGACAGCGAACACAGCGCGCTTTGGCAGTCCCTGGTTGGAGCTCGCCGGGAAGATATCGCCAAGCTCATTCTTACCGCGTCCGGCGGGCCATTTCGAGAGCTCTCCGCCGGCAGTCTCTCGACGGTGACCGCGACAGCGGCGCTCAGCCACCCTACCTGGCGGATGGGACAGAAGATAACGATCGACAGTGCCACGCTCATGAATAAAGGTCTCGAAGTGATCGAAGCGCATTGGCTCTTTGGCGTGCCATTTAGCGACATAGACGTCGTGGTCCATCCTCAGAGTATCATCCACTCCTTGGTCGCCTTCGCCGATGGGAGCCAAATAGCCCAGCTGAGCCTTCCAGACATGCGTCTGCCGATCCAGTTCGCGCTCACCTTTCCCAACCACGAGGCGAGTCCATGCCAGCCTCTCTCTCTCGCGGACATCGGAACGCTGACATTTGAGCCACCCGATGAATCGCGCTTCCCGGCCCTCCGGCTCGCGCGTTCGGCGGGCGCGCGCGGCGGTACCTATCCGACGGTGCTCAGTGCCGCGGATGACGTCGCCGTCGAAGCGTTCATGCAAGGCCTCATCTCGTTCTTAGACGTGAGCAGCATTATCGAATCCGTGCTCGCAGCGCATGAGGGGTCCGGCGGCCTTTCCCTCGATGCCATCCTTGAAGCGGACCGCTGGGGACGCGCTCGCGCGGGCGAGCTCGTCCGCGCCCGATCCGGGTCGACCCCCACGGCTAGCCATGGGCCAGCGTGACGGCACGTACGCTGGCTGCGCCACCTCCCCGCAGCGCGTTCGCGCAGGCGTCAATCGTCGCACCGGTCGTCACCACGTCGTCAATCAATACGACGTGCGCGCCCTCCGCCCCTTCCGTGGG